>JALYTU010000222.1 GCA_030854125.1 Actinomycetota bacterium
CCCTCGGCGAGGGCAAGCAAGGTCTCGGCACGAGGTGTCTGAGTGAATGGCCCTGCACGTTCCCCGCGACAGGCCCGTCCGACAAGTTCAATAGGTAGCCGAACTTGAGAGCGGGAGCACTAAGCCCTGGGAACCGAAAGGACATGAGAGATGAGATAGCTAATCGATCCGAGCTCAGTCAGCTTGGCCTGCGAAGCACAAATGGGCACAACCATGGATCTTCCCGGCCACCCCGGGCTCTACTGGTCTCGGCCAACGACCTCCCAACCACCGGGGTTACACGGGGTAGCGGTGCACGTGGGATGGGCACCACTCCCCATCGTGGCTCGCGAGAGCAGGACGTATCGTCGGTGGCGACATGCGCGTGCTGAAGAGTACGGTGAGGTCCTCTTCGGCTCTGCCGGCCGGCGGCCGGAGGCTGCGCTGATGTCGGCGCTCGGCACAGCGGTCATCAGCGCCGCGGACATCGGGAGCTACGCGATCTTGTACATCGGTGTCGCGGCCTCGTGGGTCGGAATCCCGATCATCGGAGCCGGCGTGCTCGCGGCGGCTGGCGTCCTCGCCGGTGAGGGCCAGCTAGACATCTGGCTGGTGATCGTCGTCGCCGCGCTGGCGTCCTGGACAGGGGGATATGGCGGTTACTTGCTCGGACTGCACGCCCGTGAAGCGCTCGTGGGCCCGCGCGGACGCTGGCAGCGTCAGCGGCGGCGGGCGATGCGCGCCGGCGAGCGGGTCTATCGGAGGTGGGGGCCCCTCGCCGTCTTCCTGACGCCCGCCTGGGTCTCCGGTGCACTGCGCATGCCGCGCAACTCGTTCCTGGCCTGGAACGCACTCGCGGCGATCGTTTCGAGTCTCGTCGCGGTGTTCGGAGCGTACGCGATCGCGACCGCTGTTCTCGGAAAGCTATCGACCCAGGGAGGCGTGACCATGCTCGCAATGGCGGCGGTCGCGCTCACGGCCGTCGCAGTACTCGCCCGGCGCCATCGACACCGCAAGAACGCCGACGGCAGATCGGCGGGCTCCGACAAGTGACTCGCAGCCGCTGAGGTTAAGCTTCGTTCTCGATACCCCCAACA
Organism: Actinomycetota bacterium; assembly: GCA_030854125.1. Classification (GTDB taxonomy): domain Bacteria; phylum Actinomycetota; class Thermoleophilia; order Solirubrobacterales; family Solirubrobacteraceae; genus Palsa-465. The sequence continues at coordinate 1,077 of JALYTU010000222.1, forward strand.
TCGAGAAAGCGGACTCGGGCGGCCTGCACTCTTGTAGATGGTGTGGGCGGCGTCGATCCGAACGGTCAGCGTGCCGCGCGGTGTGGACGGCGTCTTCCGAGCGCCGGTCCACTGGTGCTCGACCGGAGCGGTCGGGGTCGCCGGCCATCTCGGGAGCGCGGGTTGGTGAGGTGTCGGTCGTCGCCGATCGCGTCGTCATCGCGAATCCCGGGTCGCCGGACCTCGGCCCGGCGCCGGGCGTCCTCGCGCTCCCCGAGCGTCCAGAACAGCCACAGCTCGAAGCTCGCAAGTGCAATGATCGAGGCGGTGATGAGTGTGATCGTGATTGCCATCAGATACCTCCCTTAGCTCCCTGTTCGGATCGGGTGGCTGCCACCGCGGAGATCTTTCTGGCGCAAACCATCCGGCCACGGGGACACCTGTGAGTCAATTACGATTGTTGACTCGAGCTCACGGGTGGCCTGGTTGACGGTAAACACAGCCTGCCATTCGGGGACCAGCACCGGAATGGGTAAAGAGCCCCATCTTCTGCTGAGCTGACAGCCAGCACGGGAATGGCCGGCGCGCGGCCGTAGCGCACGATGTCCCGTTGCGACCGTGTCGGTCACGGTCCGAGAGTGTCAGAAGGGTGCCTTTGCCCATTGGCCGGCGAGCCGTCCTCTGGTGTGATCGGAGCACGAAGATCGCCGCCACGTTCTCCCATTCGCGGGTCGAGCGACGGTCACCTTAGCGAAGGAGGCTTGACATGACAGACACGAAACTTGTTACCGCGGCCGCTCGGTCCGACGAAGCTTCGCGCCGCGGTGGTGCGGGGGGCTCGGGCTGGTTCGGCGATGTCCTGGTCGGCGTCGACGGGAGTCCCACTGGACGCGATGCGATTGCGCTCGGGGACGCACTTCGCGACCCGAGCGGCCGATTGACGCTTGTCCATGTGCTTCTGAGCCAGGCCCCGAGCTATCGGAACTTTCACGCGACGCCGGCGTGGGCCAACGCGAGGAGGATGCTCGAGCGCGAGTCCGAGGCGAGCGGCATAGCGGCCGAGCTGACCGGTATGGCGTCGGCATCGGTCGGCGGCGGTCTGCACCAGCTCGCCGAGGACTGTGGCGCCGACCTGCTGGTCGTCGGATCCAGCAGTCGAGGGTCCGTTGCCGCTGGCTCCGCGGCGATGACACACACCGGTCCTTGAGCAGCGCGGGTTGCGCGGTGGCCATCGCCCCCCGCGGCTACGCAGAACGATCACGCGAGATCAAGACGATCGGCGTGGCCTACAACGACACCCCTGAATCCGAGGCAGCCCTCGCCGCCGCTCGTAGCCTGGCTGCGCGCCTGCGTGCCTCAGTTCGGGCGCTGACGGTGGTCAGCCTCGCCGCAGCAGGCCCTGGCGCGTGGGGAGCTCTCGGTGTTGGTTGGGGAGGGGCGATCGAGCAAGCAGCACGGGATCGGCTTCGGTCGCTGGACGGAGTCGACGGCCGCGTCGCGTTTGGTCCTCCAGGCGAGGAGCCGATCGCGTTCGGGGACGATGTCGACCTGCTTGTCGTTGGGTCGCGCAGCTTTGGCCCGCTTCGACGATTGATTCTCGGTAGCACCTCGATGCATCTGGCGCGCGACGTGCGCAGCCTCTGCTCGTGCGGCCTCGCCCCGCCGTGGTCAGCGACGCGCGGGATGAGAGCTGAGCCGCCGGCTGTCCGTCAGAGCCGGGACCGGCTCGAGCTCGCACGCGATGGCTCGATGAGGACTCGGCGAACGCCGAGTCCCTCATCGGCTACGAACCTCGCCGAAGTTGGTTGTTCGCTGTCCCCACGCCAGCACCAGTCTGCGCCGGCGGGTGCGGATGCGGGGTTTCACCCATGTTCGCTGACCTGTTCGCGCGACATTGTGCAGTCCATGACCTCGCCGGTCCGCCACTCCTCCTTCCGCCCCGACGTGGGTCTGCAGGCACGCATGGTGCTGACGATGCTGCTGCTCGGGCTGCTCTACGTCGCATTTGTCGCCGTGTTGTTCTCGGCTGGCGCGAGCGTGGTGACGATGACGCTCGTTGTCTGCGGGTTGGCGCTCGCGCAGCTGCTCCTGTCGGACAAGCTGGCGTTGCGGGCCATGGGCGCCCGCGTTGTCTCAGTACAGGACGCGCCCGAATTGCACGCCCTGGTCGAGCGGCTTTGTGTCCAGGCCGACATGCCGAAGCCGCGCCTTGCGCTCGCGGACACGTCGACGCCGAACGCTTTCGCGATCGGTCGCTCGCCCAAGAACGCCGTCGTGTGCGCAACCACCGGGCTACTTGATGTGCTCGAGCCGGCCGAGCTAGAAGGCGTTCTCGCTCACGAGCTCTCCCACATCCAGAACCGGGACGTGCTCGTGATGACGCTGGCGAGCTTCTTCGCGACCGTCGCATCACTGATCGCTCAGGTCGACTTGTTCGCCTCCCCCGGCGGCCGTAACCGCGACGGACAGCCGGCGTTGCTCGTGATCGTCGCGGTCTCGTTCGCCGTGTACGCGATCTCCTACGTCCTGATGCTGGCGCTCTCCCGCTACCGCGAGTTTGCTGCCGACCGCGGCGCGGCGCTTGTCACGGGACGCCCCGCGGCGCTGGCTTCAGCCCTGATGCGCCTCTCGGAGAATGTCGCGCGGATCCCAGATCGCGACCTGCGCACGGTCGGTCAACTCAACGCCTTCTTCATCATCCCGCTGCGCGCACGAGGCGCGCTGCAAACGCTCTTCTCAACGCACCCCCCGATCGAGCAGCGCATCGCCCGACTGCAACAGCTGGAAGCGGAACTCCAACACGTGAGCTGACCCAGCGCCCTGATCGCGGCGCATGCGCGCATACCGTCGCGTCCCCACGTCCCAACCGAGTAACCCGACGCGCGGGCCCGCCAGCCCCGACCGAGCAGTGGACCACGCTCGGATGCAGGAAAGCCCCCATTTCAACGATCGATGGCCGCTGTCAGCCTTGAGATCGCGAACTTGAAAGGGAAGCGATCGATGAGGGTTCAACAAGCCATGCAGTCACCGACCGCTGAGGCCGGAGTGCACGACGCGCCGAAGGTGGGTTTAGCGCCGCCGGTCGACTTGGCAGGTACAGGACGTCTCGCCGTGGCCGAGCCGCCAGTGATCAGCGGCCTCGGGCGGTGGCGACCTCGCGTTGACTATCTCGCCACCGGCGGGACGATCGCCAGCGTGCGCTTCGGCGACCGCCCGGGAGCAGCGCCAACCCCTCAGCGCTAGGGCGATCGCCGAGTCGGCCGGGATCGATGAAGCCGCCGACATCCGGACTCATCAGTTCATGCAGCGGGCCTCGACGTCGATCACGTTCGCGGACCTGCTCGGGCTCCGTGACGAAATCGGGCGCCGGATCGCGGACGGATCAGCAGGTGTCGTGATCACGCAAGGCACCGATACGATCGAGGAGACCGCATTCGGCCTCGACCTGCTGTGGTCCGGCGAAGCTCCGATCGTGATCACCGGGGCGATGCGCAACCCTTCGCTTCCCGGCGCCGACGGTCCAGCCAACCTGCTCGCCGCGGTGCAGGTCGCAGCGAGCCCCCAGGCGCGAGGGCTCGGCGTAGTGGTGGTCTTCAACGACGAGATCCATGCGGCGCGGTTCGTCTCCAAGACTCACACCTCGCGGCTGTCGACGTTCCAGTCACCCCTAGCGGGCCCGCTTGGCTGGGTCAGCGAGGGCCGCCCTCTGATCGCGACCAGGCCCGTCGGTCGCTTCCACGTCAACCCCCCGCTCGACGCTGCGATACCGCCCGTGGCGCTTGTTCGGCTGGCGCTCGGGGACGATGGGCGGATCATCCCGATGCTGCCCGGGCTCGGCTTCCGCGGCGCGGTGATCGAGGGTTTTGGAGGCGGGCACGTAACACCTGCCATGGTCCCTCTGATCCAGCGCCTTGTAGCCCAGATGCCCGTCGTGCTCGCGTCACGAACTGGATCCGGCGAAGTCCTGAGCGACACCTACCGCTACCCGGGGAGCGAGATCGAGCTGCTCGAGCTGGGCCTGATCCGCGCGGGCGCGCTCGACGGCCTCAAAGCCCGAGTGCTGCTCTCGCTGTGCCTCGCGGCGGACCCCTCAACACAGAATGTGGCCAACGCTTTCCAGGCGATCGGGATGAGCTCCGGGCCGGTCTTGCACGCCGAGCCAACCATCGCCGTCGAGCCGGGCGAGCCCAGCGTGCGGTCCGCGACAGGTGCGAGCTGAGGCATGGTCAGTGGTGAAGCACCCCAAGCCCAAGTCGCCCCCGTCGCGCGGCGCACGACGTTGATGATCAACGCGCTGGCCTCCCCCAGCCCGGCACCGCCAGCGGCGAGCGATGACGGCGCGCACGGCCGAGTCGATCGCTCCGCGACCGGTTCTGCTCTGCTTCGACGGCTCAGACGCCGCCGCCTGCGCGATCGCCGAGGCAGGTGAGCTGGTCGGCCGGCGCAACGCCGTCGTCCTCACTGTCTGGGAACCGTTCGAGGTGTGGGAACCATACGACCCCGGCGCGCTCCTCGGAGCGGGCATCGCGAAGCTCGGTTCCAAAGCCCTGGGGCTCGACGCGATCGCA
>JALYTU010000223.1 GCA_030854125.1 Actinomycetota bacterium
TCCCCGCCCAGGCCGGTGTCAGCGTCGGGCCGCCGAGCCGCGCGCTGCCCCAGCCGATCTCCGAGGCCCAGATCCGCCTGGATCTGGCCCGGAGCGGGATGACTGCGAACGCCAACCAGGCCACCCTGAGCCCGGCGGGCCTCGCAGTCGCGCCGATCAACGCCCCCGCGGCGGTGCAGGAGCTGATCGCCGCCGGCAACACGATCGCGCGGCTGCCCTATCGGTACGGCGGCGGCCACGCCACCTACGAGGACTCGGCTTACGACTGCTCGGGCTCGATCAGCTACGCGTTCGCCGCCGCCCACCTGCTCGACCACACGGTCGCCTCGGGTGAGCTCGCACGCTGGGGTGCGCCAGGCCCGGGCAAATGGATCACGGTCTTTGCCAACGCGGGCCACACGTTCATGTACGTGGCCGGGCTGCGCTTTGACACCGTCGCCCTGGCCGAGACCGGGTCCCGGTGGTCGTCGCGCTCGGCGACCGAGAACGTCGCTGCCTTCAGCGTCCGGCACCCGCCGGGACTCTGAGCCCGCCCATACGCGCCGCGGCCGGCTCAGGCCGCCGCACGCTGCGCCCCGAACTCGAGCAGCAGCTCGGTGAAGCGCTCGGGCGCCTCGACCTGGGGGCAGTGACCGATTCCGGCCAGCAGCTCCAGGCGGGCATCGGCCACGACGTCCAGGACACGCTGGGCTCCGCGGGCGAACACGAGCCGGTCCCGGTCGCCCCACACGAGCAGGACAGGCACGCCGATCCGCTCCAGGGCGAAGGGGTTGCGCAGCTCGGGCATGAGCCGGTGGGCGGTGTCGAGGTAGTGCGCGACGCGGGCTCGGCGCCGGTGATGGAAGGTGAAGTTCGTGATTACCGCGGGGTCGACCCGGTCCGGCGCGGCGAGCGCCAACTGACGGTACAGCCGGGCCACCGCGGCACGCAGCACAAAGGAGGGGACCGGGGTCGGCAGCGCGACCACGCTGCGCAGCACGAGATCACGCTGGACGAGGGACAGCAGCCGGGTCATCTCCAGGCCGGCCGGTGCGACGCCGACCACGCCGGCCAGCCGGTCGGCGTGGCGCTCGGCCAGGCGCAGAACCACGCAGCCGCCCAGGGAGTTGCCGACCGCGATCACCGGCTCACGGCCGCGGCCGGCGGCGTAGCGAACCACGGCGACCGCGAACTCGTCGAGCTGGGGCAGGATCAGATCCGGGCCAAGCCCATCGGCGGTCCCGAAGCCGGGCAGGTCGACCGCCACCGCGCGGCGACCGGCGCGGGCGAGCCGGTCAAGCGTCTGGCGCCAGGTGTCGGCGCTGTCGGCGTAGCCGTGAAAGAGGACCAGCGGCGGCCCGTCGCCCTCGAGCTCGAGCACCCGGGTGGCGCAGCCGGCGAACATCCTCCGATGCTCGAACAGCGGCTCGATCACCGAATGTGCTCCGATCGGCGCGGGTCAGCCGTAACCCCAGGGCACTGCATTGCTCCGAATGTAGATGGTGCAGCGGATTCGGTGGCTCAGGCCCGCCCGTAGACCGGGATCAGGGCACCGCTGGTCGGCGCCGAATCAGGCGAGACGAGATGGGCGATCACGCCGGCGATCGCCGCCGGGGTGACCCAGCGACCGTGATCGGCATCCGGCATCGACGCCCGGTTGGCCGGGGTGTCGATCACGCTGGGCAGGACCGCGTTGGCGCGAACGCCCTGATCGCGGTACTCGACCGCCAGCGCCCGGACGAAGGCGAGGACCGCGGCCTTGGAGGCGATGTAGCCGGCGGCGCCCGCGAAGGGCTCGAGCGCCGCCCGCGTGCCGACGCAGACGATCGCTCCGCCGTCGCCGGCGATCATCGGACTCAATGCCGCCTGGGTGACCAGGTAGGTGGGGCGCAGGTTGAGCCGGAACTGCTCCTCGAAGCGCTCAAACGGGACCTCGTGAACGCGTCCCGGCGCGTCGAAGCCGCCGACGAGATTGACCACCGCGCCGAGCGGCGCTTGCGAGTCGGCGGCGGCCCGGGTGACGATCTCGCTCACCGCGCCGGGGTCGAACAGATCCGCGCGCATGAGTTCGAGATGATCGTGGGCGGTGACCCGCTCGAGCTCTCGTTCGTGGACCCAGGGAACGACCACGTGCCAGCCGGCGCCGAGCAGCCGCTCGGTCACGGCGACGCCCAGTCCACCGGTTCCCCCTGTAATGAGCGCGGTTTTCGCCATTGCTGCCGTCCGGGGCCCACTCTATCTTCGCCGTCATGCTCGTGCGTGACCTCCAGGACGGTCAAGACCTCGAGACCGTGCTGCTCGTGCGCGGAGCCGACCTTCGTCGCCGCCGCGACGGGAGCGAATACCTAAAGCTGACCCTTGGTGACCGGTCCGGGAGCCTGAGCGCGGTCGTGCGAGAGGAACTCGACGCCGCGCGGGAGGTGTGCGCGCCGGGCGCCGCGCTGTTGGTCAGCGGGCGCTTCGCGCATCACGAGCGATTCGGGCCGCAACTGGAACTGACCAGCTTCCGCCGTGCGCAGAACGAGGAGTATCAACGCACCGAGCTGGTCGACGGGCCGCCGCATTCGGCTGAGCAGATGGAGTCCGAGCTGCGCGAGCTGATCGCGACCCTCCAGAACCCACACCTGCGCGGATTGCTGGACGCGCTGCTCGGCCCCGACACAGCGACGTGGGCCGAGTTCCGGGTCGCCCCGGCGGCCAAGCGGTATCACCAGGCCTACCGTCATGGCCTGCTCGAGCACTCCCTGACCGTCGCCCAGGCGGTGAGCGCCAGCTCGGCCACCTTCCCCGGGATCGATCGCGAGGTCGCCGTCACCGGCGCGCTGCTGCACGACATCGGCAAGCTCGAGGCGTACACGATGACCGGGGACGCGATCGAGATGTCCGACCACGGGCGCCTCTTCGGCGAGATTCCGCTCGGCTACTACCGCGTCCGGCGCGCGATCGAGGATCTGCCCGGCTTTCCCCCCGCCACCGCGGAGGCTGTCCTGCACATCATCCTCAGCCACCATGGCTCGCTCGAGCACGGCAGCCCCGTCATTCCGGCCACCCGGGAGGCGACCCTCGTGCACATGATCGACAACCTCGGCGGGCGACTGGGAAGCTTTGACCGGCTCGAGAAGGCCCTGCCCAGCGGGGAGCAGTGGTCGACGTATGACAAGAGCATCGGCGGCGGGGCGTATTTCGGCCACGACCCCGAAGCGGACTGGCGCGCCGCGTAGCGACCGGATCGCGGCCGAAGTTCCGACAGGAGTCTGTGACCAATGGACAGCGATCGCGGTCCTGGCCAGGGCAGCTGGGTGCACAAGCGTGACCCCCGCTCCAAATCTGTGCAAATTGCGGAGGTGAGCGAGCGATCCGGGACCGCGGCGAAAGGCCCCGACTAGAGTTCAGCGGGGATGGCCAAGGACACCGAAAAGCTGATCCGTCAGCTCTCGTTGATCTCCTACCTGATGGCCGAGCGGCGGCCGGTTACGGCACCCGAGATCCGCCGCGACGTCGAGGGGTACAGCGTGATGAACGAGGACGCGTTCGCGCGCCGTTTCTACGCGGACCGCTCCGAGCTCGAGGCACTGGGCATTCTGCTCGCAGTCGAGAAACCGATCGACGGACTGGTCGAGCAGGAGAACTACTCGCTGCCGCCCGAGAACTTCCACCTGCCGGCGATCGCCTTCACCGACACCGAGTTGGCCGCGCTGCAGACCGCCCTGCAGCTGCTCGACGGTGAGTTCGCCTACGCCGAACCGCTCCGGCTCGCCCTGCAGCAGATCTCGTGGGGTCGGCCGAGTCCGCTCGCCGCCCCCGAGCAATCGACGATTGCGCTCGGCATCACGGGCTCGGCCGGCGGGCACGACGTCAGCCAGCGCCTGGCCAAGATCGAGACGGCGATCTTCCGGCGCAAGACGATTCTGTTCGGCTACCACACGATCGAGCGCGACGAGGTGGGCGCCCGACGGGTCGACCCCTACCAGCTGCTCTACCAGGGCGGTCAGTTCTACGTCGTCGGACGCTCGCACGAGCGCGACGCGATCCGCGTGTTCCGTCTCTCACGGATCCAGGGCAAGGTCGGGTACGCGACCAAGGCCGAACACGACTTCCAGCGGCCGTCCGACTTTGATCCCCGCGCCTATGCCAACCGGATCGACTGGCAGTTCGGCGAGCCGGTCGGGACCGCGGAGCTGTGGATCTCGTCCCGGATCGCCTGGCAGATCGAGCGTCATTTCGGGCGCTACGGCAAGATGCTCCCCGCCGGCGAGGACGCCGACCCCGGCGATCGCGTGTTCGTCACTCCGTACGCCAACTCGCGGCAGCTGATCGCCTGGGCGCTGGGGCTGGGCGAGAACGCGCGAATCGTGGGACCGCCCGAGCTGGTGACCGAGCTGTGCGAGCGGGTGGCACTGCTCGTCGAGCGCCACAGCGGAGAGCCGGAGATCGCCGACACCGTCGCGTCCGTGAGCCGCGTCGACGGCGAGGGCAACGGCGGCCGCGCGGACCCGCCCGATCCCAACGAGGGTGGGGGCAGCCGGCCCGACGCGGCGATCCGCCCCGAGCGCTTCGCCCGGCTGGTCACGCTGGCCAGCATCCTGATCGAGGCCGGACGCGCCACGCGACTGCTGAGCGCCGCCGAGATCTGCGCGGCGCTGAACGTCTCCGAGCAGGAGCTGCGGGAGGACATCTCGGTCCTCAACGTCGTCAACTTCGGCGCCGGCACCTACGTCCTCTACGCCGAGATCCACAGCGACGGGACGATCGAGGTCGACCCCGAGCCCTACGGCGACTCCTTCGCGCGTCCCGCCCGGCTGCTGCCCGTCGAGGCCAAGGCGCTGATCGCCGCGATCGACCTGATCGGCGAGCACATCCCGGAGGGCTCGCTCGCCTCGGTGCGCGACAAGGTCGTCGCCGCGCTCGGCGAGGATCCCGTCCATGAGGGCCTTCAGTTCTCCACCCCGGGGGGGGAGGACGCCGAGATCGTCGCCACGGTCTCCCGGGCGATCTCGCGCCGGCGGCTGCTCTCGTTTGAGTACTACAAGGAGAACGAGGACGAGTTCAGCACCCGGCTGGTCGAGCCCTACGCGCTCATCAACGGGCGGGAGGGCTGGTATCTGGGCAGCTTTGACCCTCAGCGCGCGAGCGTTCGCCATTTCCGTCTGGACCGGATCAAGTCGGCCACTATCACCGACGAGACCTTCGAGCCCCGACCCGACGTCGACCCCGCGGCCGACGTCGACGGCTGGCCGCGCACCGGCGAGGTCCCCGCCTCCCGGCGTGCCCAGGTGTGGATGTCCCCCGAGCGCGCCCGCTGGGCGCGGGAGGAGCGCGGCGTGATCGCCGAGCTCGAGGACGGCGCGGTGGTCGTCGAGCTCGGCTTCGCCGGAGTCGACTGGCTCGTGCGCGAGACGCTCAAGGAGGCCGGGGACGCGATCGTGCTCGCGCCCGAGGACGCGCGCACCGCCGTGCGCGCCGGCGCCGAGGCGATCGGGGCCGCCGCCGGCCTCGTGTCGCGTTGAGTCGCCGCGATCAGATCCGCTTCACCGCCGAGCAGCAGGCGGCGTTCCTGGCGCAGCAGCGGACGGTGATCTGCGCGACCCAGGGCACACGCGGCTGGCCGCACCTGATGCCGCTCTGGTAC
>JALYTU010000224.1 GCA_030854125.1 Actinomycetota bacterium
CAGCGGCAACGGACTTGCCCATCAAGGCACGACAAGCTTGGCAACGATCGGTATTGGAGTGGGTTTGGTGGTCCTGGTCGCGGTCGCCACCGGATCAGCGCTGATGATCACGCGGCGACGGAGAAATCCCGCCCCCCCGAGCGTCAACGACGGTCAAGCGGCTTTGACGCCTGGAGTTGAGCTAGTGGGCGGTTGGGGTTGCCGGCGCGGTGGTGGTTGACCGAGTCGTTGCGGTTGTCTGCGGCGCCGTTGTTGTCGTCGCCGTCGAGGAAGTCGTCACTGACGGCTTGGTCTCGGTCCTCGACGTAGCGGCCGTGGTGGACCGCGCTGTTCGGGTTGCGGTCGACCGGGTTGGTCGGGTTGTCGTCGTGGCCGTGTAGGTCGTGGTCACCGGCGCCGGCTTGATCTGCTTTTCCGGGCGTCCGCCGAACAGGGTCGTTTCCTGGCTTGTCGCCAGCGCACCACCGAAGATGAGTTCGGGGAGCGTGAGCGCCCCTGCGGCGATCGCGAACGCTGCAGCAGACGTCGTGAGCGCAAGCTTGAGATTGAGATGCCGGAATGCGCACGGCGGCCTAGGTTCCTCGCTCTGCTGTCTGCGGTGTGCGCTTGGCGTGTCGGGCGCGTCTGCGGGCTGATCGATCCGCTGGTTGCCCGGCATGACCCGCTGCACTATCGATGGCTCCTGACCCCCGGCACGAAGCCGGGCGATCTGGTCGGCCGGTCGGCCCGACAGCTCGCTCACGATCGGCACGATCAACGGTGTGATGGCCGTTCCGAGGATGGCGCCCGTGGGCCCAAAGTCGCGAGGTGATCAGCGCAGCAGCCGTCGCCGCAGCGCTGGCGATGACCAGCGTCGCGAGCGACAATCAACCGCGACGAGCGGCGCCGAGCGCGAGGGACACAGGTTCAGCGCAGAGCCGATCGGACGTAGCGTCGCAGATAGCGCAGGGCGAGGCGCTTTGAGCAGAATCCGCGGTATCGGGCGAGTTCTTGTCCGTTGGTGAGGCAGACGGCCCAACCGTCGACGGTCGGGCCCATCATCAGCGATAAAGCAGGCATCTGATCCGCTTTCTGTGATTCGGCAACGGCCGTGCGTCGCGGCGAGCGCCGGAACGCCTCGTGCTCTTATCGCCCTGACTGCTGGGGAGGCGAAAGTCCGCTCGGGCAGAGCCGCCGGGTCGCTTCGCGCCTGGTCATGCCATCCCAGCTGACGGGTGGGGTTGATCGGTCCAGTGGTGGCGCTGCTCGGCGAGCGCCGCAGATGGAACCACCAGCACGGCGCGGTCAGCGTGATGGAGAACAGCATGCGAAACGCTGCCCAGCATCAACGACTTCACGCCGCCGCGGCCACGGGTTCCGAGAACGATCAGGTCAGCGTCCACATCGGCCGCCGCGGTCAGGATCGCGGCGGCGATGTCGCCGTGCCGGCTCTCGGTCCGTGCCTGCGCGAGCAGGCCTACTGCCGAGGCCCTGTGAGCGCCTTCGGCGGCGGTCCTCAACGCCGCTGCTTGGCTAGGATCGCGTTTGTCGTCCTCGCTGGCGGTCAACCATCCAAAATCACCCGTGAAGTTGTTGCGGACCATGAAATCGAACCACGGCTCCCAGATCACGAGCACTGTCGCCTCAGCTCCGGGCAAGAGCAGTCCGACGCGCTCGATCGCCGCCTGGACGTCAGCAGAGCCGTCGTAGCAGATCAGGATCACCGCTTTGGCCGCTTGATGCCTGACTCGGGGGCTGCGGTGAAATGATGCACGTCTCGGCTCCTGCCGCGTGGGTTCGCGTTGACCAAAGGTCGACGCGTCGACGCCGGCCAAATGTCGGAACCGGAGAATCTCGCCCGCCGAGGGTAAAGGCGAAGCAACCACTAACTGTACACGTCTCACGACGCTCGCCGTGACCCTCGCCCCGAGGCCGTCCAAGATTTGGACCTGCGGTGGACCGCTCATAGACATCGAAGACCGAGCATCTACGCGTCCTGATCGCCAACGTGCGCAAGGACCGCGTCGCCCTTGTCGTCCGCAGCGTCGTCGCTCCCGGTCTTTGATGTTCTCCCGCGACGTCGCAGCCATGCTGGCCCGAGCCGCACGACTACGGCGCGATCTGGGCGTCAACGACGCCGGCGCCGTCCTGGCCTGCGAGCTGCTGACGCGAATCGAGGCCCTCGAGAATCAGCTGGCCACCCGCGACCACAGCACGATCGGCCAAATCTAAGCCTCGTAGCGTCAGCGGCAGCGAGGCCCTCGGTTCTCCCGAGGCTCGCTCTCAGCCTCGGCGGACTACAGCAGCCCTGGCATCTGCCGAACGAAGACAACTTTAAGAATGCGCGGCGCGCACCGCGGCAGTTTCCAGAGCGACAGATTCGCACGCTCCACGAGCATGGACAACTCGCCCCTGCAGCAGATCGTTGGCTCCGGCGAGCGCCAACACGTTAGTGGTAGCGCGGCCCGCAATGGGCGGTGTCGTGCTCAACCCAATCAGCAGCAACGCGTTCCAGGTGCCAGCACATCTCGTGCACGTCAGCAGCCCGGCGCAGTCCGTGTCCCCTCGGAGCTATCGGACGATGATCCTCGGTCTCGCTGACAAACGGCTGACGCAGCCAAGTCGAGACCTTCTCCTTCGCCACCATGTCAGCCAAAGCAAACGTCGCCAACGCAAGCGCGGGTAGATCCTTCGGGGCGAGCGCGGCGGCACCGGCCCGCTGTCGCCGGCGTGCCAAGACAATCACGCCAGCCAAGCCCGTCAAGAACACCGCCTCCAGTTCGGCATAGTCCGCGGAAGTGCTGCGATCAACGGGCGTCTCCCCGTCATCGATCGCGGCGGGCGGTAGGCGGCTCTCGACTGGGTGCATCCTTCTGACCGTGGTCATCTGCCGGTGACTGACGACTCATCTAGCGCTGGATCACTGGCGCTCCTGCGCCTCCAGCCGTGATATTCGGCGTCGTGCAATCGGTAGAGCTGCTGCGCGTAGTGATCTAAGCGGTCAGCAGCCTCCTGGGCCTCGTGGAAGTCCTTGCCGTAGTCACCAGCCGGCGTCTTCTCTTCGGCGCGCTTGCGGACAATGCGAAGCTCCTCCTGAGCCAGCCCGACGACCTTCTGCAATGTCAGTTCGAGGTTCATGCTCCTCTTTCAAGCCAAAGTGGCAGGACGCTGCGGGGTAGATACATGTGCGGTTCGGAACTTCGCCGCGCCGACATCGGGAAGCGCCGATTCGACGCGAGGTGCCGGTCTCAGACTACGTTCAGGGCTAGCGCCCGTCCAGCAAACCACGGTGGCTCACCGCCTTCGGCGCTGACGAGCCTGCTGGCCTACGTCACCTAGCCTTCGCGCCGGCCGACCCAGGACTGCGACCGCGACGTACCCGTGATGCCTACGCCTACGCGTCTGCCGGGGGCCGTGCGCGTACCTCACGGCTTCATCGTCGCTTCCCAAATCAACACTCCTGCTCACCTTGGTGGTCCGTGTCATCAGAACTTCAGGGTGGCGCCATCGCTGTCGGCGGCCAACCCGGAGAACCCACAGTTCTCTCCGTAGCGACTACGCGCCACCGTCGTCACAGGGTCCTGTGGTGAGCCAGGTACGAAGCGGCGCGGGGGGTGACGAGCGGGTCCGCCGCGGCCCACGCCGCCTCGCCGCTCCCGTCGAGCGCGGCGATCGTTACCACCGCGCTGGTGGCGAGAGCCTCGAGATCGTAGCCGCCTTCCAGGACCGCTCCTACCGGCACGTCGAGGCGACGGGCGAGGTCACGGACGTGGCAGGCCATCTGCCCAAAGGACTGCTCTGCAACCGGCACTCCCCTAGCGGATCGGCTTCGTGCGCGTCAAAGCCTGCCGATACGAGCACCAGCTCGGGCTCGTACTCGAGCCCGATCGGCACGATCAGGTGCTTGAGCAGCGACAGCCAGACCTCTTCGTCAGACCCGCGCGGCACCGGGAGGTTCACCGTATAGCCGTATCCAGGTCCCGAGCCAACGTCGGCCAGCGCTCCGGTGCCTGGGAACAGTCAAGCGTGGTGGATGTCTGTGACCAGCACGTCGGCGCGTTTGCGAAAGATCTCGGCTGTGCCGTTGCCGTGGTGCACGTCCCAGTCGATGACCATCACCTGCCGGATCCCGTGCTCGCAGATGGCGTGCTCGGCGGCGATCGCCATGTTGCTGAACAGGCAAAAGCCCATCGCGCAGTCGCGCTCGGCATGGTGCCCGGCGGGCCGCAGCGCACAGAATCCCGCCTCGGCCATGCCCGAGGTCAACCTCCGGACCAGCTCGCATGCGCCGCCGGCGGCGTGCAGTGCCGCCTCATAGGACGCCTCGCCGACATAGGTGTCGGCATCGATCTGCCCTCGCCTGACTGGCAGAGCTCGCGGATGAACGATACGTGCCGCTCGCTCTGCACCAGCGTCAGCTCGTCCGCATCGCGGGAGGGGCCTCGAGGCGTTGCAGGTCGATGCCGGCGGCGACGAGTGCCGCGTCGATCGCCGCCACACGCGCGGGAGCGTCCGGATGCTCGGGCGACCGCTCGCGCTGGTCAGCCTTGAGGCCGGCTGGAAGCTGAACGGGCTTCCGGGGTGGGTGTGGCTGGTGCCCGTCGTGCCAGAGGCGGGGTTGTTGATGGCGCTGGCCTTTGCCGAGCCTCGCCATCGCCTCGAGCAGATGGGCCGGCGGCGTACGGTCGCGCTAGCCCTCGTCGCGGTGATCACCATGGCAAACGTGGTTGCGCTCGCCGCGCTGGTCGCATCGCTGCTGAGCGCTCAGGAGAAGAGCGGCGGTGAATTGCTGCTCAAGGGCGTCACGATCTGGAGCACGAACGTGATGACCTTCGGCCTGCTGTTCTGGGAGACCGATCGAGGGGGCCCGATCCGTCGCCGTGCCCTCGATCCACCGCCGCGCGACTTTCAGTTCCCGCAGGACGAGAATCCGACGCTGGCGGAACCCGGCTGGCACCCACGGCTGACCGACTACGTCTATATCTCGTTCACCAATGCGATCGCGTTTAGCCCGACCGACGCGATGCCTCTGAGTAGACGCGTGAAGCGCATGATGCTGGCGGAATCCGGTATCTCGGCAGCCACCGTGCTGTTGGTGGCCGCGCGGTCAGTCAACATCCTGCGCTGAGCTCGGCCAACGTCCGGGCCCGAGCGGACGTGCGGGACTGTCTGCCAGCGGTCATGACTTGAGCGCCTCGATCCAAACGCCGCGCTCACCATGGCGGCTTGAAAACTTCGGGAAAAAGCAGGTTCCTGCGGCGCAACAGGAACCGCGGTTTCGCGTGAAGTCGGCGGGCTGCACCTCGCGAGGCGCGGCGAACGACGATACATCGCTTTCGCAATCACAGTCCTGCGGTAGCTCGGGCCGGCGCTCAAAACTTGCACGAGACTTTTCGCTTCGGACCGGCGAGGTTCACGCCGGGATCTGAGAGGGCCGGGGGGTGAGACTCCCCCGGCTACTCGCCGAAAAGACCGTCTGCGGACGCGGACCACCTCGAGACGACCGCTGGCGTTGCAGCTGATCAAACACCATGGGCGCCATGATCCAATGCGCGAAGAGCGTCAGACGCCCTTGATGGATCGGACCGAACTCGGCGTTCCTCGTCTGGATGGGGCGAGAAC
>JALYTU010000225.1 GCA_030854125.1 Actinomycetota bacterium
CTATAACGACGCGGCAGGCTTCGCATCACGCTACGGACCGCCGAGTTGCTCCCCCCAACGGGGCCTTTGACGCTGGGCTTCGACCCGACCCGTTTCCAGACCGAGCCGCCAGCCTGCTACCGAGCCTCCTGGCAGCTACCCGGACGGGACTCACACCCGCTGGCGACGACGAGCTTATGTTGGTCTCAGCTACTCAATAGCCCCTCCCAACTCTGGGCGCGCGGTGGATCGAGGCTTAGCCACTACGCGGAGTGTCGGCAAGAAGGGTTAGACCGACGGCGTGACCGAATTCGGCGGTCAGTCTCGCTGGCCGCCTCCACAGCTCGGCAAAGGCTGGCCCTCAGCCGATGAAGGAAGCCATCAGCCCCGACCGCTCCTCGCGTACCTGGTGCGCGCTTTGCCTCGTGTGGGAGCGCCTGTCGCCATCTTCGTGGACTCGCGTGCATCCAGAAGCAGCGCCGGTGAGTTGGATGACGCCTGATGATGCCGGCGGCGACCAGGCGGCTGGTCGTTACAGTGGCGCTGGGCGTACTTTCTGGTTGCGGGTCGACTGGATCGTCAAGCTCGGGCCCGGTGACTTCCAGTACGCCGGGCCCGGCGTCTTCCTCGACCCAGGCGCGCCCGGCTCCGGCGCCGCGTCGGCCATCTGTTGGGCCCTTGCAGACGATCCAGCGCTACTGGCAGGCTGTCGCAGCCCAGAACTACGAAGCTGCGTCCCGCTACTTCGCTCCGGGCGCGGTTCCCCAGAACGCCGCCGAATTTGCGTTACAAGAACAGCAGGCGCAGATTCAGACCGCGAGCTTTCGCGGAAGGCTGGCGTCCGCTTCGGGCTCCGGCGCGACCGTGACCGTCGGTTCGCTCACAATCACCGACGGGCAGTTCGGCTGTAGACATGGAGCGGCACATATCAGCTCATTCCTCTGCCCGGCAAGTGGCTGCTTGCGCGCGCGAGCATCACACCTACCCCGTGCCAGCCCTCGCAGCCCCCGGTGGAGACCAATCCCAGGACGACCAACGCTCCCAGCACTAACACGAGCCCCTCCCCAGTCGAAGGGCCAGGCTCCACAAGCCACGCAGAAGACGCACAATTCTGCACCACGCACACGTGCATCCCCAACTTCCCTAACGGCAACGGGGCCATCGTCCAGTGTGTCGACGGCCAATGGAGCCACTCGGGCGGATTGTCAGATCACGGTGGAGAATCGTGATCGGAGACCACCCATTGCTGTTCATCTCCTAACTCGGTCCCGATAACTCGCCGCAGCTGCTGGTGCTCAAGCCGGCCGTGACTGCCGCCTGCCAGCGCATGGCTCGCAACGAGCTTGTCGTTGTTGTCAGCTTTGTCGAGTCGTGTGGCTTGGTTGCATCTGAGAGTTCGTCGCTTGGTCGTTGCACTGCTCGCGCCCGGTGAAGATATCGTCGAGGTTCTCGCCAAGCTGATCGAGCAGTTGCACGGCAGCTGACCAGACCCAGTGGTCTTTACGTGAGAGGCCGGCCTGCGCCGCGACGGTCACGCGTCGCCACAGGAAGCGCACGAACAGCTCCGGATCAGCAACGGGGCGGCCCATCCAGAGGTCGGCGACGACGTCCTCGTAGTCTGCCTCTGCCGGGCGCCCTTGCTCGCTCCAGTTAGACGCGAGGGCGTGCTCGACGAGCACCTTCCGGTAGTGATCTGTGATGGTCATCGTGGGTCCCGTTTCTCGACACAAGCCGTTCAGTGCTGGAACGAGGACGGGTCACGACCCTGGCGGATTCATCGCAAAGATCGAACATTCGTCTAGCGGATCCGGCTGCCACATGGGCTATCCGATCGCCGCGGGTACGTCGCCGCGGCGGCAGCCCAAAGGCCGGACACTCGCTTTGGATGGAGCAGGGGCGCCAACCCTGACGCCCGCTTCGCGACGGAAGCGCTCGCACCCCAAGGGCCGCATCTGGCCGGACAGCACCGATCCGAACCGCAGCGTCTTACTGAGCGACAAGGCAGGTGTGACACGAATTACGCTGGCGGGTCCGCCGAGGCACCGGAAGATCCGCGTCGTCGGTAAGCAGGACGAGCGCTGCGCTGCGACGGTCGTAGGAGCTGACGGTGATGGGTCCCACCAGAGACGGCAATGTCCCGCGTCCTTCGATCAGCAGTCGCGTCTTTGCCGTTTTGTGAGAGAGAGTTGGAGACGTGCGACCGAGTTCGGGAGTCGATCTACCGGTCGGGGGTGCTGGTGGTTCGCCGTTTGCGGTTCTTGGCGTCTTGACCGCACTCGTCCATCGAGCACCAGCGTCGGTTGCCGCGTTTGGTGGTGTCGTGAAAGAACCAGCCGCAGTGCTCTCCGGGGCATTGTTTGAGGCGTGGCGAGGGTGCTGTGTGGAGGAGCTCGATCCCGGTGGTCACGGCGATATGGCGGATCGTGGCGAGTTCGGAGCGGCTCCAGCTCCAGCTGACAGTGCGATCGGGGCGGGGCTGTAGGCGAGCCGCACCGTAGGCGCTGGCAGCGAGCTCGCCCAGGCGCGCGGGCGTGCCGGGCGGAAGCGGTCGGGTGTGGACGCGTGCGAAGAACATCGCGTAGAGCAGCTCGCGCGCGTCGATGGCTTGCTCAAGCTCGGCCCCGTCGTCCTCGTGGCGCGCGGCGGATCGTGTGATCAGGCCATAGCGCTGACCCCAGTGGCGCAGGTCGGCCGGGGTAAGGAGCGCGTCGCCGGCCTCGGGATGCCGGCGCTCCTCGGCTGTGTTGACGAAGTCAAGCGCGGGATGGCCGGCAATGAACGGCATTTCAGCAAGCGGCTGCACCCAGGAGATGATACCGGCAATATTTGGTTTGCTGGTGCGACCAAGCGGTAAGCTTGTACCGATGAAGACTGCTTTGCCGGTACCGCACGCGTCTTCCTGGGGACTGACCTAATGGTGATCTTGCTGGCCGTGGGTGCAGCGATCGGATGGGGCGCGTCTGACTACTTCGGCGGTGATGCTTCACGACGCGACACGCCAGTGTTTGTGATCGTCGCCGTAGCCGAGCTGCTGGGGGGCGTGCTGCTTGCCCCGATCCTGATCTTCCGAGGAACGTCATTGCCCGCTGATCCCCGGCTGCTGTTTGCTGCTCTGGCCGGAGTCGCGGTGACCGTCGAGCTCAGCCTTATCTACCGCGCGCTGGCTCGCGGACAGGCGTTCATCACCGCCCCGATAGGGGCGCTCGGCGCTTCGGCAGCGGTCACGGTCGGCCTCGTAGGCGGCAACCCGCTCGACCTCAGCGTGGCGATCGGGCTCGCCTGCGCCCTGTTCGGCGGGGCAATCAGCGCCTGGACCACTCCCACCGCGGACGCGTCGAGCGCAGACCCAGCCTGGCAGACAGCCGCGATCTGCCTCGGCGCCTCGGCGGCGGTCGCCATCATGCTCACCACGCTGCACGCCGCTGGGCGTCTCGACCCTGTCTGGTCGACCGCCACCGAGCACACCAGCACCGCCGTTTCGGCCGGCTTCGCAGCGCTCCTCAGCACGCGCGGATCGCGTAGCAAAAGACTGCGCGTCAGCATCCAGATGCCGCGGCTGGCTCTGATCGCCACGGTCGGCGTCGGCGGCGATCTCGCGTATACGGCTGCGTCGCACCGTGGAGCCGTCAGCATCGTCGCGGCGATCTCCTCGCTGTATCCCGTAACCACAATCGCCCTGGGACGGCTCCTCCAGCGCCACCGCGCCACCCGACTCCAAATCGTCGGCAGCCTCGTCGCTCTCTTCGGAGCCGCTCTCCTTGGAGCCGCCACCCGCTAACGCCCAGAACCCACCCCATCGCCCGCACCAAAGCGCACGCCACGAACGGTCCCGGCAGCTAACGCCGGCGTCTGCAGAACGCTCAACCCGGAAGGACGGCGCGCCAGTTCATTGGCTTCTGCTTCACAACCACGCGGCGCGGGCCTGTCTAACGTAAGGAAGGCCCGAGGCGCGAACCTCGCACGCGCGCTGCCTCTCACCAACACCAGGCCTGTTGGCCTCGCATCGTGGCGCTCCGAGCGGTGCTCCGACAGACCCCATTCACAAGAACAAGAAAGTGTCGCGGACGGTTTGACGCACCTCGACAGTGCCGCTTCACGCCGAATCGAGCCATACCGCACGCCCGGCGCAGGGGGGACAAGCCCTGCGTGATGCTCACTCCGGTCGTTGACGGCGACTGCGTGGAGCAGGGATCCGGGGTTTCAGGCTGGCGGGGTCACCGGCTCTGGTGCGCTGGCTGAGCGGGCGTGCTCGCGGCTGTCGCGCGAGGAGATCAGGACCACGGCCAGCACCGCGCCGGCGAGGGCGACGCCAGCGCCGACGAGCAACGCGCGGTCATAGCCCTGGGTCAGCGCTGTGACCGTGTGCGTGCCGGTGTGCAGGAGCTGCTGGATGCGGCTGTTGGCGATCGTGGACAGGACGGCAAGGCCGAGCGCCGCCGATCCATTGGGTGGCGTTGATCAGCCCTGAAGCGAGCCCTGCTTCTTGTGGGCGGGTTCCCGCGAGCGCGGCGATGGTGACTGGCACGAACGCGAATCCGAGGCCGAGTCCGACGAGGATCTCGGGGCCGAGCACGTTGCTGATGAACGATCCGTGCACCGGGGCGTGCGAGAGCCATAGCAGCCCGCCGCTGGCGAGCAGCAGCCCGGCGATCAGCGGTGCCTTGAAGCCGACGAGGCTAACCAGCTGGACGGCGGTGCCGGAGGCGAGGGCGATCACGACCGCGATCGGCAGGAAGCACAAGCCGGTCTGGATCGCGGACTTTCCAAGCACGTCCTGCAGGTAGAGGGTAAGGAAGAAGAACATCGGGACCAACGAGGCGCCGATCAGCACCGCGATCAGGTTCGCGCCGCGCAGGGTCCGCAGCCGAAAGATCTCAAACGGGACCAGCGGGTCGCTGGCGCGCAGCTCGATGCAGACGAAGCCGGCCAGCAGTACCACCGCGCTGGCGAGCTTGGCGAGTGTCGCCGTCGATCCCCAGCCGGCGTTGACGGCGTCATCGACGGCGTACACCATCAGCGCAAGACCCTCGGTGACAGGAGAGGTCGGTGCGGGAGAAGTGAAGTGCGGTGCCGATCGACGGCAGCGCAACGTTGATGATCGACGCGTCGATGATGATCACGAACGGCTGATCTTCACCTGCTGCCATCCCGCGCTGCCGCAGGAGGCGCAAGTTGCGCCACGCTGCGGCTCCTGTGCGGCCTCGGCACCCCCGAGGTGGCGCGGGCGTTCCTGCTCAGCACGCCGACGATGGCGGCAGGATCACCCGCGCGAAGAAGATCGCCGCCGCCCGGATCCCCTACCGCATACCCGACGCCGACGAGCTCCCGGCCCGGATCGATGCTGTCCTCGAAGTCGTGCACCTTCTCTACACGACTGGGCACACCGCCCCCGCCGGCGCCGATCTCGTCCGCCGCGACCTTGTCGAGCGCGCACACGACCTCGCGCGGATCCTCCACACCCTGCTACCCGAAGACCAGGGGGTCGCGGGCATGCTGGCGCTGATCCTGCTGACCGACGCACGCAGACCGAGCCGGGTCAATGAGGACGGGCATCTGGTGCTGCTCTCAGAGCAAGACCGCCACCAGTG
>JALYTU010000226.1 GCA_030854125.1 Actinomycetota bacterium
CTGGCCGCCGGACGGCAATGGGAGCGCGCCGCCGGACCTGACGTCGGCCGACATCCGCTCTGTCGTGTGGGCGACCGGCGCGCCGGTGCGCTGCCGCGTAGGTCCGCGGCGGGGCTACCAGTGCACGCCGCGCATCAGGTGCGCGAGCGCCACCTGCTCAGTCGAGGCTCGCTCGTCGGGGTCCTGCTGGCCGCGCGCGGCCGCCGAGTCGGGGAAGACCTTGTAGGCGGTGGAGAGGATCTGGTCGACCGCCTTGGGGAACAGGGTGTACGCAACCTCGCCGAAGGTTCCCAATCGAGTGTTGATCTGCTTGGGCTTGGCCCGGATCGCCTCACAGATGAGCTCAGCCGCCTCCTCGGGGGAGATGGTCGGGAAGCTGTCGTACATCTTGGTCGGTGCGATCATCGGCGTGCGCACGAGCGGCATGTGGATGGTCGTAAAGTGGACGTTGTCGCTGATCGACTCTGATCCGACGACGCGCGTCCAGGCATCGAGCGCCGCCTTGGAGGCGACGTAGGCCGAGAACCGCGGCGGGTTGGTCTGCACCCCAATCGAGGAGACGTTCACGATCAGCCCCGCCTTGCGGTCGCGCATGTGGGGCAGCAGGCCCATGATGAGCTTGATCGTGCCCAGGTAGTTGAGCTGGATCGTGCGCTCGTAGTCGTGAAAGCGGTCGTAGGAGAGCGCGACCGAGCGCCGGATCGAGCGCCCGGCGTTGTTGATCAGCACGTCGATGGCGGGATGCTCGGCCAGCACACGCTCGACCAGCGCTTCGACTGACGCGCGGTCGGAGATGTCGGCCGAGTAGGCGTAGGCGGTGCCGCCGTTGTCCTCGATCTCCTGCCGGGTCTCCTCGAGCTTGTCGGCGGAGCGCGCGACCAGCAGCGGAATCCCGCCGGCCCGGGCGATCTTGAGGGCGGCCGCCTTGCCGATTCCGCTCGAGGCGCCGGTGATCAGCACGGTCTTGCCGTTGACGGCGCCCTTGAAGCTACGGTCCTTGAACAGGTCGGGATCGAGATTGCGCTCCCAGTAATCCCACAGCTTGGCCGCGTAGCTCTCCAGCGGCGGAACCGCGATGCCCGAGCCGTCCAGCGCCCGTTCGGTATCGCGAGTGTCGAATTCGGCGGTCAGCCCGATGTGGCCCAGCACCTCGTCGGGGATTCCGAAGTCGGCCAGTAGGGCCTTGCGCACGCCCTTGGCGGCGGGCAGCTGCATGAGCATCCCGACCGTGCCCTTGGGCAGCGCCTTGAGCAGCTTGGAATCGATGCGCAGCGACAGCTGCGGGGCGTGAGCGGCCTTGGCGATGATGTTCATCACCTCGCCCGAGCGTTGGGACTTGGGGTTGGTGAGGTGGAAGGCCTGCCCGTCGAGCCCGTCCTGATGGGCGATGTGGTCCAGGGCAGCGGCCACGTAGTCGACGGGGACGATGTTCGTGTAGCCCAGCTCAGGGCCGACGAGTGGGAACCAGCCCGGCAGGTAGTGCCGAGCCATCTTGATCGCGGTGAAAAAGTAGTACGGGCCGTCGATCTTGTCCATTTCGCCCGTCAGTGAGCTACCGACCACGATCGCCGGGCGGTACACCCGCCACGGCATGTTGGTCTGGGTGCGGGCGAGTTTCTCGGATTCGAACTTCGTCCGGTGATAGGGGTGGTCGAGCTTCTGCCCCTCATCGAACATGTCCTCGCGAAACAGGCCCTTGTGATTCCCGGCGGCCGCGATCGAGGAGACGTGGTGAAAGCGTCCGGCGTCCAGCGCGTTGGCCAGGCCGACGGCGTTACGGGTCCCCTCGACGTTGGCGATGCGATTGCGCTCCTCGTCGGCGGTCATGTCGTAGACCGCGGCAAGGTGAAAGAAGTGGTCGATCCCGACGGCGGTGAGCTCGTCACGGGTGCCGTCCTTCACGCCCAGCCGAGTTGAGCCGAGGTCACCGGTGACCGGCTTGATTCGATCCCCTGCCGCCGGACCCCAGGTTTCGATCAGGGCGGCGAGCCGTTCGGTGGACCGCTCGCGCACGAGCACGTAGATGTCACCCTCGCGCTGCAGCAGACGCTCGACGAGATGCCGGCCGATGAAGCCGGTCGCACCCGTGACGAAGTAGTTCATGCCCGGCCGGGGGGTGGTGATCAGATCACCAGCCGCCGCGCCAGTCAGCGTTCGCTGAGCGTGCCTTGGCTGCGTCCATCCGGGCATGCTTGCGTTTGTCCAAGCGCCGCTGGATGAGCGAGAAGGTGAGGATGAGCAGCGGGAAAAAAGCGATCGTGATGAACATCACGTTGGTGATGGCCGTGTCGGTTGTCTCGCCGTAGAAGCCTTGCCCGCCGTCAGCTCGAGCGAACGCCGACGGGGCGGCCTCCAGCAGGGTGACCGCAAACACGGTGAGGGCGAGCATGATCCGGGCGCGGCGCATGACCCGGAAAATCCTATCCGATCGGCTGGCCGGACGGCTGGCTTTGCGACCCGGCGACCCGGCGGCCTGACGAGGCCGCGATGGCATCCGTGGCGAGCAGCGCGGCCACGGCGTCCAGCAGCGCGGCGTTGTATTCCGCGGACCGGGAGGTGACCTCGAGGTGGTCGATCGACGCCTCGAACACCTCGGCCCCGATCGCCGCGGCGAGCTCGCGCTGCTTGGCCGGCGCGACGCTGCGGTCCCGGGTGGTGATGACCGAGGCGGCGGGAACGCTCACGCTCGCCAGCCACGGTCGCGAATCGAAGCGGCCCAGCTCGCGGCCGGCTTCGGCGATGTCCCGCGCCGAGTGGCGGGTCAGCTCGGACAGCCACCACGCGGTCTGCGGTGAGCTGGGGATCTTGGCCCGGCGGAAGCCGGCCCGCCACAGACCGCGCGGCGAGACCGCGAGTCCGAGCTTCAGGGCGCCCATCAGGCGCCAGACCTTGATCGTCTCAGGGTCCTGAAAATGCTGGGAGGTGCCGCTGAGAATGACTCCGGCGACAACATCGCGGTGGTCGCGGGCGATCAGCTGGGCGATCGTGCCGCCCATCGAGTAGCCGACGAAGATCGCCGGCGCGCAGCCGAGTTGCCGGACCACGGCGGCGGCGTCGGCGGCGCAGTCGGTCAGCCGGAAGGGCTCCATCGCCCGCAGGCCCCGGCCGTGTCCGCGGTGGTCGATGGCCAGCACCCGGTAGCCGGCCCCGATCAGGGGATCGTAGGCGCCGTGCCAGTTCAGATCGGCGCTCACCGTCCAGCCGTGCAGGAGCATGAGCACGGGTTGGGCCGCGTCGGTCTCGCCGCTGTCGCGCAGGAAGAACTCGCCGCGATCGGCGACGTTGATCGTCCGGGCGGGTGGCATCTCATGCGGCGGGACGGGCGGGTACGCGGGCGTACTCATCGCCGGCATGCTACCGGCCTACCATCAGCCCCATGGCGGTGGTGATCGCATCAGACCTCGGGAAGGACATGGCGGGCGAGCCCCTGTTGCGCGGGGTCTCCTTCACGCTGCAGCGCCGGGACCGGATGACGCTGTCGGGCCGCAACGGCGCCGGCAAGACGACCCTGCTGCGGATGCTCTCGGGCGAGGCGTCGGTCGACTCGGGCGAGCTCGTGTTCACCAGGGGCGTCAAGGTCGCCCTGCACGATCAGCGCCCGCCGCGCGACCGGAGGCTGTCGCTGCGCGATTACGTCCTTGAGGGCGCGGCCGAGCTGGTCGCGATCGAGGCCGAGCTCTCGGGGCTCGAGCAGCGGATGGCCGACGGTCAGCATGATGAGGCGACCTTGGACCGTTACGCCGGCGCGCAGGCACGCCTGGAGCACGCCGGCGGCTACGGCTGGCGCGAGCGCGCGCTCTCGACCCTGCACGGGCTCGGGTTTCGTGGGGACGCCGATCTCGACCGCCAGCTCGACAGCTTCTCGGGGGGGGAGCTGACTCGCGCCTCGCTTGGACGTGCGATGGCCGGCGATCCCGATCTCCTGCTGCTCGACGAGCCGACCAACCACCTGGACATCGAATCGCTCGAGTGGCTGGAGGCGCACCTTGTCGGCCTCGACGCTGCGGTGGTGCTCGTCGCCCACGATCGCTGGTTTCTGGAGGCCGTCGGCACGTCGGTGCTCGAGCTCGAGGCCGGCCGGGGCAGGTTCTTTGCCGGCACCTGGCACGCCTGGCGCAGGGAGAAGGCCAGCCGCGAGCTCGCGCTGGGCCGCGCGATCGAGCGCCAGCAGGCCGAGATCGACCGCCTCGAGCACTTCGTGACCCGCTTTCGCGCCGGCACCCGGGCGAAACAGGCCCAATCACGAGTCAAGCGCCTGGACAAGATCGACCGCCTCAGCCGCGATCCCACCGACGGCGCCGGCCTGGAGTTTGCGTTCAAGGCGCCCGAGCGCAGCGGCCGGGTCATCTTCGAGCTCGTCGACGCCCGGCTGACTGCGGGAGAGAAGGTACTGCTCGAGCAGGCGCAGCTGTGGCTGGAACGCGGCGAGCACGTTTCCCTGGTCGGCGGCAACGGCGCCGGCAAGACGACCTTGATCGAGACCCTCGCCGGCCAGCGCGAGCTGGCCGGCGGCAAGCTGCTCACCGGCCACAACGTCAAGATCGGCTTTCTCTCCCAGCATGCGGAGGAGCTCAGCGACGGCTACGCCGGCGCCGCCCTCGGGAGCGCGCGCACCGTGGTCGAGGCGACCCAGCGGGCGACCGGCCTGACCCCGGGCAAGGCGCGGGCCCTGCTCGGCGGCTTCCTGTTCTCCGGCGAGGACGCCGAAAAGCCCCTGGATGGCCTATCGGGCGGAGAACGGCGCCGGCTGTCACTCGCGGTCCTGGTCAACTCGGGAGCCAACGTTCTCATCCTCGACGAGCCGACCAACCATCTCGATCTCGAGAGCCGCGAGGCGCTCGAGGGCGCGCTGTCGCGGTTCCCCGGCTCGCTGCTGCTCGTCTCCCACGACCGGGCGCTGCTCGATGCGGTGGGGACGCGGACGATCGCGCTCGAGGACCGAGACCTGCACAGCTATGTCGGTGGCTGGCCCGAGTACCTGCGCGTCCGCGAGGAGCGGGCCAAGGGGCCCGCAGCTGCGGCGACAAACGGCGCCGCCGGCAACGGTGGCAACGGCGCTCACGCCGCGAAGCCGAAGAGGGCCGGGAAGCCGGCCGGGAAAGGGACCGAGCCGGCGGCCGGGAAGGCAAAGGCCGTTGCTGCGTCCAAGGCCGAGAAGCAGCTCGAGGCCCAGGTCGAGGCCGCCGAGGCGGTGTTGCGGGCCGTCGAGGACGAGCTCGCCGACCCCAGCGCCTGGGCAAGCCCAGAGGCGACCGCTCGCTCCTCCCAGCGCCACGCCGAGGCCCAGCAGGCCGTGAGCGAGCTCTACGCCCGCTGGGAGGCCGTCAGCGGTTGACGCTCGCCGGCCGGCGCTCCTCGATGAGGATGGCTGGCGACTGGTCCTCGGGAGTGGTCGACGTAACTGCTGAAGGGGAGCGCGAGATCCTCGCCTACGCCGCCGTTCCCGAGCAGCTCGCGTCGATGCGGCTGCACGCACTGGTCGTCAACCCGGCGCTGACCGGCCTGGAGTACATCGAGTGGAC
>JALYTU010000227.1 GCA_030854125.1 Actinomycetota bacterium
GCGGTACAGCTCAGCCTGGTTACCTCCGGGCCCGAGGCGCGGATGGGTGAGGCCTCGCAGGCCCGACGGCGTCAGTCGATCATTTCCGCTCATGTAGCCCCGCTGCCATGATGGCGCGTGCGACCCACGCGCGCATCCCGCGCGCCGCCGCGCCCTCGGCGTGGTCGCCGCCCGGGCAGGATCGCCGACCACGGGCGAGAACCAGCTACGGACCGCGGCCCGCGGCCGAGAGTGCCATGGATCCGACCGTCTGGCTCATCATCCCCACCTACAACGAGGCCTCCAACCTGGAGCGCATCGTCCGCGCATCCCTGCCCGAGCTCGAGCGGGCCGCGCCCGGCATCCACCGGATCCTCGTCGTGGATGACAACTCGCCGGACGGCACGGGCGCGATCGCCGACGCACTCGCCGGCGAGCTTGAGATCGTCGAGGTCCTGCACCGGCCGGTCAAAAACGGCCTCGGACAGGCGTACCTGGCCGGCTTTGCGCGTGCTCTGAACGGCGGCGCACAGCGGCTGATCGAGATGGATGCCGACTTCTCCCATGACCCGCGCTACCTGCCGGCGCTGATCGCGGCCTCCGAGGAAGCCCAGCTCGTGTTGGGATCACGCTACGTCGCGGGCGGCGGGGTGCGCGACTGGGGGCTGCTGCGTCAGCTCGTCAGCCGGGGCGGCGGGATCTACGCACGCCTGATCCTCGGCATCCACGTCCGTGACCTGACCGGCGGCTTTAAGTGCATCCGCCGCGAGGTGCTGGAGGCGATCGATCTCCCGAGCGTCCGGGCCGAGGGCTACGTCTTTCAGATCGAGATCACCTACCGCGCGGTCCTCGCCGGGTTCACCGTGCGCGAGGTGCCGATCGTGTTCGCCGATCGGACCGCAGGCAAGAGCAAGATGTCCTCGCGGATCGCGCTCGAGGCGATGCTCATGGTCCCGACGCTCAAGCGTTCCGCTGCCGCCGCGATCGCTCGGGCAGGCGCAGGCATCAAGTCACCATGAGCTCAGGGACCTGTGCCTAACGTGATCACAACATGGCCCAAACCGGACCCGGCTCGCGCGCGGGCATGCTGTCTGTGATGAGTGTTCGCAGCCCCCTGGGCGCTACCTCCCACAGCGCCGGCGTGGAGCTGACCGGAGCATCCGGCCTCGGCATACGCACGGCCGGCCGCGGATGGCAGGGGCCGACTGCGCTGGTCAGTCTCCTGGGCTTCGGGGGCCTGATCGCGATCGCCGCGGCCCATACGTCTCCGCTGCTGCCCGAGTCTGTCCGCCCGGCTCAGCCCGTCGGCCTCGCGGGCACGTTCGATGTGCTGGGCCTCAACATCCACGCGGGCGGGGCGATGGCGGCGCTGATGCTGATGCTCGGCAGCTACGTGGTCGTGGTTCTGTCCGCACGCCAGCTATCGGGCCGCATGGTCCTGGGTGCGATCGCCGCCCTCTACGCGGTCATCCTGTTCGCGCCTCCGCTGATCTCCACCGACATCTTCAGCTACCAGGCGTACTCGCGCATGGGCGCGGTCTATGGGGTCAACCCCTACCTCAACGGACCCCACGCCATTGCCCTGGACCCCCTGGCTCTGTACATCGGCGCCAAATGGTCCTACATCCCGAGCGTCTACGGGCCGATCTTCACCGCGCTGAGCTACATCCTGTCGCCGCTGAGCATCGTCGCCAGCGTGGTCGCCTACAAGTTCGTCGCCGCGCTTTCGGCGCTGGTGATCGTGGCCATGGTCTGGAACCTCGCCCGGCGACGGGGCGTGGACCCGGTGCGGGCGGCGGCGCTGGTCGGGCTCAACCCGCTGCTGGCCCTGTACGGCGTCGGCGGCGGTCACAACGATCTGCTGATGCTCGTGCCGGTGCTCGGCGCGATCTACGCCACGGAGCTCGGCCGCGAGCGGCTCAGCGGTGGCCTCGCGATCGTCGGCATCGGCATCAAGCTGACCGCCGGTCTCGTCCTGCCGTTCGCGATCGCCGCCGGTGGCCCGCTGCGTGACCCGCGCCGCCGGCGTGAGCTGGTGACGGCGGCCGGGCTCGGCGGCGTGCTGCTGGCCGGGTTCGGCGTCGCCGTCTTCGGCCCCGGCGTGTTCACCATGTTCTCGACGGTCCTGTACAGCCAGAGCAAGGGCGACTGGCACAGCCTGTCGGGCCTGGTCGTGACCCTCGGACTGTCCACGGTGGGCCACATCCTCGGTTATCTGTTGACGATCGCCTTCCTGGTCGTCACCGCGCGACTCCTGCGGCGGGTCTGGCGCGGCCAGATGGACTGGATCGACGGGGCCGGGTGGGCGACCTTGGCGATGCTGGTCACGGCGGCTTCGCTGCTGCCCTGGTACGTCGCCTGGCTGCTGCCGCTCGCGGCCCTCTCCACCGACCGACGGCTGCTGCGTTGGACGCTGATCCTCACGTGCTTCGTGCAGGCCACCCAGCTGCCGAGCTACTTCCCCCACGGCGCCGCCCTGATCGGCTATTGAGTCCCGATCTAGGATGAGCAGCTGATGGAGAACTCCGCGCTCGCCCTCTCTGGCCCCCGCAGTCCCGAACTGGTCAGCGTCGTCGCTCCCGTGTTCAACGAGGAGGGAACGATCGGCGAATTCCATGCGCGGGTGTGTGCCGCACTCGACGGCCTCCCCTTCGAGCTCGTGCTCGTCGACGACGGCTCCAGCGACGGCTCGCCCCTGATGCTCGAGACGCTCGCGGCCAGCGACCCGCGCGTCCGCGTCATTCACCTCTCGCGCAACTTCGGCCACCAGACCGCGCTCACCGCCGGGCTGGATCACGCCAGTGGCGACGCCGTGGTGATGCTCGACGCCGACCTTCAGGATCCCCCCGAGCTGATCACGACGATGCTCGAGCACTGGCGGGCCGGCTGTGATGTCGTCTACGCCGTTCGCGAGCAGCGCCTGGGCGAGTCACGGTTCAAGCTGACCACCGCACGGTGGTTCTACCGCCTGTTTGACAAGCTCGCCCAGGTCCCCCTCGAGCACAACTCCGGAGACTTTCGCCTGCTGGACCGCCGGGCGCTCGACGCGCTGCTCTCGATGCGTGAGCGCAACCGCTTCCTGCGCGGGATGACGGTGTGGGTGGGCTACACCCAGGCCGCGGTGCCCTACCAGCGAGACTCTCGCTACGCCGGAGAGACCAAGTACACGCTGTCCAAGATGCTGAAGTTTTCGCTGGACGCGATTTCGTCCTTCTCACATCGCCCCCTGCAGCTGGCCACGCTGTTCGGATTTCTGATCTCGACGCTCGCCTTCGTCGCGATCCCGATCGTCGTCGTGCTGCGGATCCTCGGGTCCTACCTGCCCGGGTTCAGCGCGCTAACGATCGTCGTACTGCTGCTCGGCGGGATCGAGCTGATCGCGATCGGGATCATCGGTGAGTACGTCGGACGTATCTACGACGAAGTCAAGGGACGCCCGCTGTACCTGGTCCGGGCGCGACGCAACCTGACCGATCCCGACGCACGCCAGCCTGGCAGCGGCCAACGGGCCGAGCCGGGGCTGCTGGGCAGGCGGTCCGAGCGTGAGCTGTGATGACCGTCCCGCTGTTTGACACCGCGACCGCGCTGGCGCCACTCACGGACGAGATCAACAGCGCGATCGCCCGGGTGGTCGAGTCCGGTCAATTCATCCTCGGGCCCGAGGTCGAGGGCTTTGAGCGTGAGCTGGCCGCCTACGTCGGCAGCAGCGAGGCGATCGGCGTCGGCAACGGCACCGATGCGCTGACGATCGCGTTGCAGGCGATGGGCGTGGGCCCCGGAGACGAGGTCGTCGTCCCGTCGTTCACGTTCTACGCCAGCGCGGAGTCGATCCCGCCCACGGGAGCTCGGCCGGTGTTCTGCGACGTTGACCCCGAGACGTTCTGCGTCACCCCCGAGACGGTGCGCGCCGCGCTGACCCCGCGGACCAAGGCGGTGATCGCCGTCCACCTGTTCGGCAATGTCGCGCCGATCGCCGAGATCGAGGCGCTCGGGATCCCGGTCCTCGAGGACGCCGCGCAGGCGCTGGGCTCGCGCTCCCAGGCCGGCCGGCCCGGCGCGCTGGGCACCGCGGCCACCTTCAGCTTCTTTCCCTCCAAGAACCTCGGTGCCTTCGGCGACGGCGGGGCGATCACAACGTCAGACCCCGAGCTCGCCCAGCGCGCGCGAGCACTGCGCTTTCACGGCTCGCGTGACAAGCAGACGTTCGAGATGGTGGGCTACAACTCCCGGCTGGATGCGATCCAGGCGGCGATCCTGCGCGTCCAGCTGCCCCACCTCGACGGCTGGTCAGACGGCCGTCGCCAGGCCGCCGATGAGTACGCGGACGCCGGCCTTGGCGAGTTCGTACAGCTGCCGGTCGCCACCCCGGGCTCCGCGCCGGCCTGGCATCTCTACGTCGTGCGGACGCCCGATCCCGACAGCCTGGCTGCCGCGCTCTCCGCGCAGGGCATCGGGGCGCGCGTCTACTACCGGGTACCGACCCATCGGCAAGCCGGCATGCGCGACTATGCGCCGGCCGTGGGGCTGCCCGGCACCGACGCTGCCGCGCTGTCGCACCTGGCGCTCCCGATCAGCCCGGTGCTCGGCGCGCCGCAGGTAGCTGAAGTCGTCGGGGCGACGCGCGCGCACGTCGCCGTCGGCGCCGCGCGTTAGAGAACCGCTCAGCCGCCGGCTGGGTTGGGCCCAAACGGCGGATTGGCCCGTCCCTCGGCCTCTCCGCCCCCCCCGGCCGCCCCCCGCAGCGGGCGCACTTCGGCCCCTGGGCCGGTACCTGCCTCGAGCTCACCGATACGGCTCGCCAGGCCCCTGATCGCGTCCGCGACGGGGTCGGGCAGATGAATCCAGTCGGCATCGGGCCCCTCCGGGCGCCGTCCCTCGATCCGCACGGGGTGACCGGGGTTGCCGACCACGGTCGAGTTGGGCGGCACGTCGTGGATGACAACCGTGTTGGCACCGATCTTGGCTCCGTGGCCGATCGTGATCGGGCCCAGCAGCTTGGCCCCCGAGCCGATCGTGACGTTGTCCTGGACGGTCGGGTGGCGCTTGCCGGTGGCAAAACCGGTGCCGCCCAGCGTCACGCCCTGATACAGCGTGACGTCAGTCCCGATCTCGGCTGTCTCGCCGATCACCACACCCATCCCGTGATCGATGAAGAAGCCATCGCCGATGCACGCGGCAGGGTGGATCTCAATCCCGGTCACAGCTCGCGCGACCGTGGCGATCAGTCGCGGCAGCAGCGGGACGCCGGCCTCGTGCAGCGTGTGGGCAAAGCGGTGGGCGAGCAGCGCGTGGACCCCGGGCCAGGCCGCCAGCACCTCCAAGGCACCGACATCGCGCGCGGCGGGATCGCGGCTGCGCGCAGCGGCGACGTCGCGCCGAACCTCGACGGTGGCGCGCGCGATCAGCGAAAGCCCGAGCACCGATTGAGCGTAGCGAGACCATCGCCCGGAGCTGGCCGGGAGGCGGGTCAGCGCTCGGGCGCGAAGAACGGGCTCGAGACGTAGCGTTCGCCCGAGTCCGGGAGGAT
>JALYTU010000228.1 GCA_030854125.1 Actinomycetota bacterium
CTGTATGCCGGGCGCGAGCCGCACTACGCCGCCGCCGCCGATCTCGTCGTGCCCACCGCGCGGGCGCACCGGATGGCGGCAATCCTTGCCGCCGCCGCGCAGCTACCGCCGAGCGCGCGCATGCTGTGGGGGGCCAGCGGCTCAGGCGACTATCCAGCCTATATCGGCCGGGGGCTGCTCGCCACGAAGGGGTTCTGGCCTGCCCAGGTGGCCGGACGGCGGTTCCTGGTCACCGACGGCGTCGTCGGACGTCTGTACGCCGATCGGCTCGAGCCCCTGGACGGGCGCGTGGTGATCATGCCGGGCGAGCAGTCAAAGACGATCGCCCACGCAGAGATCGTGTGGTCAGAGCTGGCGCGAGGGGCGATGACCCGCTCAGATCTCGTGGTCGCGCTTGGCGGCGGCGTGGTCGGGGATCTGGCCGGGTTCTGCGCGGCGACCTACCAGCGCGGGGTCCGCTACGTGCAGGTGCCGACGACGCTCGTGGCCCAGGTCGACTCCGCGTACGGCGGCAAGACCGGCGTCGATCTCGAGGAGGCCAAGAACTACGTCGGCGCCTACCACCAGCCCCAGGCGGTGATCGCCGATCCGGACCTGCTCGCCTCCCTGCCGGCGGCCGAGCTCGCCGCCGGCTACGCCGAGGTGGTCAAGACCGCGCTGATCGCCGGCGGGCAGCTGTGGGACCTGGTCCGGGGCGGTGCCGAGCCCGGCGACGAGCGGGTGATCGCCGCGTGCGCGCTGACCAAGCTCCGCGTCGTCGCCCGTGACGAGCGTGACGGCGGTCTGCGCCAGGTCCTCAACCTCGGTCACACGGTCGGCCACGCGATCGAGACCGTGACCAGATATGCGACCTACCGGCACGGGGAGGCGGTCGCGCTTGGCCTGCTCGCCGCGCTGCGTCTCTCGGGCCAGGATGAGCTCCGCGCCGAGGTGGCCGACCTGTTCACCGCTCGGGGACTGCCGATCGAGCTGGGCGCGGTCGATCCCGACGCGGTGGTGATGGCGACCGCCCGGGACAAGAAGCGCCTGGGTGAGGGACCGGTCCCGTTCGTGCTGCTCAACGGACCGGGTGCCGCCCAGCCGGGGGTCGCGGTGTCGCCCCGTGACCTGATCGCCGCTGTGCGCGAGCTCGCCGCGGGTCGCTGAGCGGTCCCGGCCTGACGGATGCAAGACTTCCGGCATGTCCCCTGAGATCCGCACCCGCGTCGAGGTCATGCACGGCGTCAACCTCGATCAGCTCGGCCGTCGCGACCCGCGCCACTACGGTGGCATGAGCCTGACCGAGCTCGAGGTCCACGTCAGCGAGGCGGCCGGGGAGCTGGGGCTGACGGTCAGTTTCTTTGCCACCAACCACGAGGGCGCGTTCGTCGAGCACCTGCACCGCCTGGACGGGCTCGCGGACGGGATCGTGCTCAACCCCGGTGCCTGGAGTCATTACTCCTACGCGATCCGCGACGCCCTGGAGATCGCCGCACTGCCCACGATCGAGATCCATCTCTCAGACGTCGACAGCCGCGAACCGTGGCGCCGCCAGACGGTGCTCGCCGACCTGTGCCTGGATCGGGTCACCGGACAGGGACCGGCCGGCTACCGCGTGGCGCTCGAGCGTCTGCGGCAGGAGTTCGCGCGATGACCGGGCGCCCCGAACGGCTGGCCGGACTGCTGCCCGACGCCGGGGCCGACCTCGTCCTGATCAGCAAGCTCGTCGACGTCCGCTATATGACCGGCTACACAGGCTCCAACGGCCTGGCCGTCGTAGGCCCGGACACGCGGGTGTTCGTCACCGACTTCCGTTACGTCGAGCAGGCCGCCGCCGAGGTCGACCCCGGCTATGAGCGGCGGCGCGATCGCGGCACCGGGGATCTCCTCGACCTGGTCGCTGAGATTCTGCCGGCAGGGGAACTGCGGCTCGGCTTTGATGACTCGGACCTCACCATCCGCCGGCATGCACGGCTGCGTGAGCGGCTGCCCGAGCGGGTGACCCTGGTTGCGGCCGGCGGCCTGGTCGAGCGCCTGCGGGTGGTCAAGGAGCCGCGGGAGATCGAGCTCGTTCGGACGGCTGCCCAGGTGGCGGACACGGCCCTGGCCGAGATCCTCGCGCAGGGCCTGATCGGACGCACCGAGCGGTCGGTGGCCGACGCGCTGGAGTCGGCGATGCGCACCCACGGCGCCCGGCGCCCGTCGTTTGACTCGATCGTCGCGGCCGGCCCCCACGGCGCGCTGCCCCACGCGCAACCCCGCGACGTGCCGATCGCCGCCGGCCAGATGGTCACGATCGACTGGGGGGCCGAGGTTGAGGGCTACTGCTCTGACTGCACCCGGACGGTGGCCGCGGGCGAGCCCACGGGCCGGGCTCGCGAGCTCTACGAGCTCGTGCTCGGGGCCGAGCGGGCGGGCCTGGAGGCGATCCGCCCCGGGGTGGGCGGCCGCGAGGTCGACGCCGCGGCCCGCACCGTGATCCAGGCGGCCGGCCACGGTGAGCACTTCGGTCATGGCCTCGGACACGGGGTCGGCCTGGAGATCCACGAGGCGCCCCGGCTCTCGATGCGCTCGACCGACACCCTGCAGGAGTCCACCCTGGTGACCGTCGAACCGGGGGTCTACGTTCCCGGTGAGCTCGGGGTGCGGATCGAGGACCTCGTGATGGTGACCGCCGACGGCGCCGAGACCCTCACCTCAATCGACAAGGAGTTGCTGGTCACGCACTAAACTCGCCCGCGGCCATGCTCAGCACAAATCAATTCCGCAACGGCAACCACATCGACGTCGATGGCGTGATCTTCAAGATCGTCGAGTTTCAGCACGTCAAGCCGGGCAAGGGCAGCGCGTTCGTGCGCACCAAGCTGCGCCGGATCAGCGACGGCAACGTCATCGATCGCACCTTCCGAGCCGGCGAGAAGTTCCGCTCGGTGCGCACCGAGGTCCGCCGCATGCAGTTTCTCTACAAGGACGGAACCGACGCGCACTTCATGGATTCAGAGAGCTACGAGCAGCTCACGATTCCCGAGTCCGCGCTCGCTGATGAGCTGCGCTTCATGAAGGATTCCGACGCGGTCGAGCTGCTCTACATCGACGATGAGCCCTCCGGGGTCCAGCTGCCCAGCGCGCTCGATCTTCAGATCACTCAGACCGAGCCGGGCCTGCGGGGCGATACCGCCTCGGGCGGGGGGACCAAGCCGGCTGTGCTCGAGACCGGCGCTGCCATCCACGTCCCGCTGTTCGTCAACATCGGCGACAAGGTCAGGGTCGACACACGCTCGGGCGAGTACGTCTCGCGTGCCTGACGGCAACGCCGCCCAGCCTCCCCTCACCGACCATGCGTAGGACCGAGCAGCGGCGGGCCGCGGTGTGGGCGCTGTACCAGAGCGACCTGCTCAGCCGGCCCCTGGAGGAGACCTTTGCGCGCGATGTCCACACCTTCACTCGCGAGCTCGCCGGGCTCGTGCGCAGCCACCAGCCCGAGCTCGACGAACTCATCTCCCGGTACGCGAGCGGCTGGTCGCTGGAGCGGATCGCGCCGCTGGAGCGGTCGATCCTCCGCGTGGGGCTGACCGAGCTGCTGTACGCCGCGCAGCTGCCCGGGAACGCGGCGATCCCGCCCGAGGGGGCGATCGACGAGGCGGTCGAGACCGCCAAGCAGTTCTGCGGGGTCGACGCGCCAGGTTTCGTCAACGGGATCCTCGGCGCCGTGCTGCGCGACCGCGCCGCCGAGCTCGGCGACCGCTCGGGTCAGCTGACCGACCGCCCGTAAGCGCTGCGTAGGAAATTCGTCGCCGCGCCGCGCGACGAGCGACAATCTCGGAGCATGAGACTTCTCGTCGTTGATGATGACCGCGGACTGCGCGACGTGCTGCGCCGGGCCCTGACGCTGTCCGGATACGAGATCAAGCTCGCCGAGAACGGCTCCGAGGCGCTGGCGGCGCTCGCCAGTGACGCGCCCGATGCGATGGTGCTCGACATCGGGCTACCCGACATTGACGGCCTGGAGGTCTGCCGGCTGATCCGCCGCGAGGGCAACCGGGTCCCCGTCCTCATGCTGACCGCCCGTGACGCGGTCTCAGACCGGATCGACGGGCTGGACGCGGGCGCCGATGACTACCTGGTCAAGCCGTTTGATATCGATGAGCTCAAGGCACGCCTGCGCGCCCTGTTGCGCCGCGCCGGCGGGGAGGGAGATACCGTCGACGGTGGCCTCGCGTTCGCCGAGCTGCGCCTGGACCCGGCGCGGCACGGGGCGACCGTCGACGGCACGTTCGTCGAGCTGACTCGGACCGAGTATCAGCTGCTCGAGCTGCTGATGCTCAACCCCCGGCGGGTGCTGCCGCACTCGACCATCTATGACCGCGTGTGGGGGTATGACTTCGGGCCAACCTCCAATGCGCTGCGCGTGTACGTCGGCTACCTACGCCGCAAGCTCGAGGACGCCGGCGCGCGACCGCTGATCCATACCGTACGCGGCGTCGGATACGCGCTGCGGGAGCCCCCCGAATGAGCCTGCGGGTCCGGATGGGCCTGGCCGCCGGGGTGGCCGTGGCGCTGGCGATTGTCGCCGTTGCGTTCAGCGCGTATGCGGGGACGCGATCCCAGCTGCGCGGTCAGGTCGATCAGTCGCTGCAGGGGCTGACGGGGTCGGTGCTCGGGCGTGCCAACGTCCCCGCGATCGGCGTCAACGGGCGTCCGCTGCCCGGGACCGGCGGCGGCGCACCGGCGCAGCGCCATGAGACTCCGAGTAGCGCCACCAGCTCGGGCAACTCCTTCACGGGCGCATCATCCGACCGCGACGAACGCCCCGGTGCGCTGGGCTTCGCCGGCGCCGCGGCCCAGGCCCAGTCCTACAAGCAGCAAGACCCTGACGACCGCGACGAGGGCCTGGGCCTGGATGACCGCAACGGCCCCGCGTTCGGCGGTGCCGCGGGCACCCTGTTGCTGGTCAAATACGACGGCACGACGTATACGCCCAAGGGTCAGCGCCAGCACCTCCCGGTCACCGCGCAGGCCAAGGCGTTCGCCCGCCGCGGCCGGGGGCGCTTCTTTACCGATCTCACTGTCGGAGGCACGGAGCTCCGGGTGCTCGGGACCGGGCTGGGCTGGCGCGGCGCGCTGCTCGTCGCCCTGCCCCTGAACGACATCAACCACACACTGTCCAGTCAGCTGCTGCTGCTGGGCCTGATCGCGGCGGCCGGGGTCCTGCTTGCCGGCCTGCTCGGGCTGCTCGTGGCCCGGACCGCGCTGGCGCCGATCGCCCGGTTCACCCGCCAGACCGAGACGATCGCCAGCAACCCCGAGCGCCTGGAGAACCAACGGCTCGATGTCCACGGCGGCGATGAGCTTGCCCGGCTGGCCTCGACGTTCAACCGGACCCTGGATGCGCTCGAGGGTTCGGTCCAGGCCCAGCGCAACCTCGTCGCCGACGCGTCCCATGAGCTGCGCACGCCGATCGCCACGATCCGGGCCAACCTCCAGCTGATGCGCGACGAGGAGCTGCTCTCCGTCGAGG
>JALYTU010000229.1 GCA_030854125.1 Actinomycetota bacterium
CCGGCGTCACTCCGGCGCCCTGCAGGTCGGCGGCATGGTCGGGGTTGCGGATGACTCCGCGCACCTCGGCGCCCCCGGCGGCCAGCAGGCCGCCCAGCGTCAGTCCGATCTGCCCATGGCCGCCCGCGATCACGACGATCATGCTGTGAGCCTAGCTCGGGGTGCTTGTGCGCCGCCCCGGACGGTCAGCGGTGCTCTCGGACGGTCAGACGTGATCGATGACCGGGCCGCCGTCCCCTCCCGCGGTGGCCGCGTGCGACCGCGGACGTGCGACGCTCGCGCCGAGCGAGGCGACCATCACCAGCGCGATTCCACCCAGCTCGCGTGTGCTCAGCCCCTGACCGAGCACGATCCAGCCGGCGATCGCCGCAACCGCCGGCTCGAGGCTCATGAGCACGCCGAAGACATGTGTGGCCAGCCGGCGCAGTGCCTCCAGCTCAAGTGTGTAGGGCAGCGCCGAGGAGAGGATCCCGACCGCCCCTCCGATCGCCAGCGACCGCGGCGTGAGCAGGTGGGCGCCACCGTTGGCAATGCCGAACGGCAGGGCTACGAGCGCCGAGACCCACATCGCGACCACGAGCCCGGTCGTGCCCGAGAAGACCCGCCCGACCCGCGCGCTGACCAGGATGTACGCGGCCCACATCGCGGCGGCCCCGAGCGCGAACAGGACACCAAGCGTGTCGAGCCCATGCGCGTTGCCATGGGTCAGGGCGACGATGCCGGCCGCGGCCGCGGCTGTCCACACCAGGTCCAGGCGCCGCCGCGACCCGAGCACACCGACCGAGAGCGGGCCGATGAACTCGATCGTCACCGCGATGCCGAGCGGGATCCGGTCCAGCGCCTCATAGAAGGAGAGGTTCATTGCTGCGAGCACAAGCCCGAACAGCACCGCCAGCCCCCACTCCCGTCGCGGTCGGGCCCGAAGCCGAGGGCGGAAGACCAAGCTGAGCCCGAGGCTGGCCCCGACCAGGCGGAGCAGCACCGCGCCGGCGGGCCCGACCGCGGCGAATATCTGCGTGGCCAGCGCGGAGCCAATCTGCACCGACGCGATCCCACCGATCACGAGCACCGGTGACGGCGTGCGGGCCAGGCGGCTGGGGCCGACGCTCGGCGCGGAGTCAGAGCCCGAGCGCGGCGCGGCGTTCCTCGGGCACGAGGTCGCGATCCTCGGGATGGCGGGCGATGTAGTCGCGCACGAACGGGCACAGCGGCACGACATCCAGATCGCGATCGCGGGCGTCCTGGAGCAGAAAGGCGACCAGCCGGGAGCCCAGGCCCTGGCCGCCGACGGCAGCATCGATCTCGGCGTGGGTGACGATCAGCTCGCCCGGCTGCTCGCGGTACTGAGCCCATCCGACCTGCGCGCCGTCGCAGGCGATCACGTACCGGTGCTGCTCGCGATCGTTGGCGATCGTGATCTCGGCCATCAATCCAGCCTAGTGACCCGATTTTCCGGCTCGCGACCGTAGCGGCACTTCTCGTATCGTCGGCGCGATGACGGTGACCGTGCGCGCGATGCTCCCCGCTGATCTGCCGGCCGCCTCCGCCGTCGGCGCCGCGGGGATGGGCTTTGAGCTCGGGGGGGCCGAGGAGGAGCGGCGCTGGTCCGAGCGGATCGGCTATCTGCTGGGCCCGGATCCCGGTGGGGCGTTCGTCGCCGAGCGCGACGGGCGGGTGATCGGCGTCGCCCAGTCCATGCAGCGTGAGGCGCTGTGGGTGCTGTCGGTTCTCGCCGTCGACCCCGGCGCCCACGGGGCGGGCGCGGGCCGGGCGCTGCTGGCGGCGACCCTGGGATACGGAGATCCCCGCCAGGGATTGATCGTCAGCTCTGACCATCCCGCGGCGATGCGACTGTACGCCGCCGCCGGGTTCTCGCTGCGGCCGGCGCTGCGCACGCTCGGACAGGTCGACCGCCGCGCCCTCCCGCCTCACTCCGCATCCGTGCGCGCGGGCACCAGCGCCGATCTGGACCTTGCCGCCGAGATCTCGCACGAGCTGCGGGGGGCGGCGCACACCGCCGAGATTCAGTACGCGCTGAGCCGGGGCGCGGAATTGCTCGTCTGCGGCGAACGCGGCTATGCCGTCGCCCAGGATGGCTACGGCGTCTGGCTGCTGGCCGCCCGTGACGAGGCCGCGGCCACCGAGCTGCTGTGGCGAGCGCTCGACGTCGGGGCAGCGGCCGAGCGGCCGGTGCGTTGGATCACCGCCGGCCAGGACTGGGCGGTGGCAGTGGTGCTCGGCGCCGGCCTCGGATTGACCGGCCATGGAGCGCTCTGCGTTCGCGGCGATCCGGGACCGTTGGCGCCCTACCTCCCCAGCGCCCCGTTTGCCTGAAGCACGCCGCGGAAGGACAGGCCGCCGAGGAGATTGTTAGCCACCCGGCTAAAGCCCGCTAGCGTTTGTGGCGACATCATGGTCACATCACCAACTCCGTGTGAGGAGGAGTAGAGATGAGCCCCGATCGCAGTCAGGCGTACCAGCGCGTCATGCACACCCTGGACGAGCTCGGGCCGAGCAAGCTCCAGCGCGAGGAGCAGGACTGTGTGCGGTACACGGCCGACAACCTCATCTTCGCCGACGAGCTCGACGGCGAGGCCGCCCGGGCGCTCACCGACGCACTCGAGCTCTGCGAAGCGCTGGTCGACAGCGGGCGCTGGGAGCGGGTCACCGCTGCCCGCCTCGCCGATGACATCACCGCCTGCGGCCCGCCCCGCGAGCCGGCCGGGATCGGGCAGGCCGCGTAGCGCACACCGACTGACGGATCTCGCGTCGGCCCGGCCTCCGGGGGTTTTAGTGTCGTGATCAGAGATCTGATCACGAACCCAGGGAGCTGAACATGGCGCGCGCGGTGCGGTTTGACGATTACGGCGGGATCGACGTCCTCGAGGTCCGAGACGTGGACCCGCCCGAGCCCGGCCCCGGCCAGGTGCGGGTCGAGGTCAGAGCCGCGGGCATCAACCCGGGCGAGGACAAGATTCGCTCCGGCGCGCTGCGCGAGATGTGGCCGTCGACCTTTCCCTCTGGCCAGGGCAGTGACTTCGCCGGCGTCGTGACGACGCTCGGAGAGGGCGCACACGGTGTCGCGGTGGGCGACGAGGTGATCGGGTGGACCGACGAGCGCGGTAGCCACGCCGAGCTCGTGGTGGTTCCCGCCGAGCACCTGAGCCCGAAGCCGTCCGGTGTCCCGTGGGAGGTCGCCGGAGCGTTGTTCGTCGTCGGGAGCACTGCGTACGCCGCGGTGCGCGCGGTCGGCGCGAGCGTCGGTGACAATGTCGTCGTGGCCGCGGCCGCGGGCGGCGTCGGGTCGGTCACCGTTCAGCTCGCGCAGCGAGCTGGGGCCACCGTCATCGGGCTGGCCGGCGAGGCCAACCACGCATGGCTGAGCGGGCACGGAATCGTCCCGGTGGCCTACGGCGACGGCGTCGCGGAGCGCGTCCGCGAGGCGGCCCCGCGCGGCGTGGATGCGCTGATCGACCTGTCCGGCCGCGGGTACGTCGCGCTCGGACTACAGCTCGGCGTGGCGCCGGACCGCATCGACACGATCGCGGACTTCGCCGCAGTGCAGGAGCATGGCGTCAAGGCCGAGGGCTCAGCGGCGGCGGCGAGCGCCGACGTGCTGGCCGAGCTGGCCGGGCTGATCGAGGCCGGCGAGCTCGATATCCCGATTGCCCGAATCTACCCCCTGGACCAGGTCCGCGATGCCTACGCCGATCTCGCCAAGGGCCATACCCGAGGCAAGATCGTGCTCGTGCCCTGATCATGACCCCTGCCACCCAGACCCAGACGCCCGCCGGTGTGATCACCGTTGCCGGAGAGGCGCTGATGGACATGTTGGTCGGCGATGCGGGGGAGATCAGCACCCACCCCGGCGGCGGCCCCTTCAACGTGGCGCGGGCCGTCGCCCGGCTCGGGCGCCCGTGCCAGTTCCTGGGCCGGGTCAGCGACGACGCGTTCGGACGCCGCCTGCGGGCGGCGCTCGCCGACGCCGGGGTCACGCTCGCGGTGCCCTCGGCCACGGCGGCGCCCACCACGCTCGCGCTCGCCGAGGTCGACTCCGACGGGGTGGCGGACTACCGCTTCTACCTCGAGGGCACCTCAGCCGGGCAGCTCGCGCTGCCGGACGTCTCCCCCGGAGTACTCGCGTCCAGCAGCGCGATCGTCCTCGGGGGGCTGGGTCTGCTCGCCGAGCCGATGGCCTCCACCCTGGCCACACTCCTGCCCGGCGCCGCGCCGGCGACGACGGTCCTGCTCGACCCCAACTGCCGCCCGCACGCGATCGCCGATCTGGCCGCGTTCCGGGGCGCTGTGGAGAGCTTCCTGGCGCGGACCGACGTGGTCAAGGTGTCAGTGGACGACCTGCGCCTGCTCGACCCCGGCGTCGACGCGCGCGGGGCTGCGCGCCGGCTGCTGGACTCCCATCCCGCGGCCGTGCTGGTCACCGACGGGGGCGGACCGGTGATCGTGCACACCGCGCGGGGCGAACGCGAGGTGCGTGTGCCCGCGGTCGACGTGGTGGACACGGTCGGCGCCGGGGACGCGTTCGCCGCCGGTTTTGTCAGCTGGTGGTGTGACCACGGCTGTGACCGCTCCCAGGCCGGTGATCTCGATTTGCTCACGCAGGCCGCCCGGGCCGCCGTCACGGTGGCGGCGGCAACGTGCGGAACCGCGGGTGCCAACCTCCCCGACGACTTTGCCTGGCCGCCCCCGGCCGCGGCCGGCGCCCGATCGGCCTGACCGATAGCGCGGCCTGCGATCATCCGGGTATGCCCCGCGTTGCCGTGAGCCTGCTGATGGTCACCACACTCGGTCTCGTCGGCTGCGGTGGGTCGGGGTCGAGCCTCGCTCCCGGACCCAATCCGGCCGCCAACCGCGCCGCGCGGCGCCTGCTCACCCCTGGGCTGACCAGCGTCCCGACTCCCCCACCTTCGGGCCGCAAGGCGTCGCCGGATGCCATCCACGTCATCCGCGCGTGGTCAGATGCCCTGCGTGCCGGAAATGTTCACACCGCGGCCGGCTACTTCGCGGTGCCCAGCGAGATGGTCAACGGCGGTCCCGGCGGCACGGTGGCGCTGATCCACATCAGTTCGGCCCACCAGGCCGAGGCGGCCAACCAGACGTTGCCGTGCGGCGCAAAACTCGTCTCCGCCGATCAGCGCGGCCGCTACGTCAACGCGCTGTTCCGTCTCACCGGGCGCAGCGGACCGGGCGGGGACAGCACCTGCGGCGGGAGCGCTGGCCAGACCGCCCGGACCAACTTCCTGATCGTGGATGGCCGGATCGTCGAGTGGATTCGCGCCCCCGATGATCCGGGCGACAACGGCAGCCCGTCCGGACCCTCGGGGTCGGGCGGCGCCCCGCTCGTGTGATCATGTGAGGCTCCCCGTTTGAAGGAGGATCGGATGGACCGCGTCGACGTCGAGTTTCCCTCCCAGGATGGCCAGTGCGCCGCGTGGCTGTATCGCCCCACCGGCGATGGCCGAGCGCCG
>JALYTU010000230.1 GCA_030854125.1 Actinomycetota bacterium
GGCACGCACCTCGCCGTGGTGGGCGTCGGCGATCGCCCGCACGATTGCCAGTCCGAGTCCGGCGCCGCCCGCGGCGCGGCTGCGAGCCGGGTCGGTGCGATGGAAGCGCTCGAACACTCGGTCGCGTTCTGAGATCGGGATCCCGGGCCCGTCATCGAGCACCGTGAAGCGCAGCGTCCCAGGGGCAAGTTGGTCGACCTCCAGACGCACCAGGCCCTCATCCTCGGCGGTATGACGAATCGCGTTGCCGGCCAGGTTGCGCAGTGCCTGAGCGAGCCGGTCCGGGTCTGCGGTCAGCGTCCCCGCGGGTACCGGGCCGAGCTCGAAGCGGCGCCGCGCGGTCAGGCTGATCCCATCCCAGAGCTGCTCGACGAAGGTCTCGAGCTCGACGGGCTCCGGGCGCAGGAAGCCGCGGTGCTCGGCCTGGGCGAGGAGCAGGAGATCGTCCACGAGCCGGCTGATCCGGGTGATCTCATGCTGGACGTGACCGGCCGCGCGCCGCACGTCGTCAGCGGTCGGCTCCGCCTCGGCCGCGAGCACCTCGATCTGGCCGCGGATGACGGTGATCGGCGTGCGCAGCTCGTGCGAGGCGTCGGCGATGAACTCCCGTTGGCCCTTGAGCTCCCCGGTGAGCCGGTCGAGCATGTTGTTGAACGCCTCGGCCAGCACTGAGACCTCTCCCCCGCCACGGGCGACGTCCATCCGCGGCTCGAGCTCGCCGGCGTCCACGCGCGTGGCCACCGACGCCATCCGGCGCAGCGGTGCCGACAGTCGGGCGCCGGCCAGGTAGGCCACGAGCAGCGCGGGCACGAGCGTGATCAGCGCGGCGAGCAGGAATGTCTGCCCGACCCCGTGCTGGGCGCGCTCGACGACCGCGAGCGGCTCGCCGGCACCGACGACGACGTCCAGCGCCCCCAGCCGCACCCGTCGTTCGAGAATCCGCGTGGGACC
The DNA here is from genome assembly GCA_030854125.1 of Actinomycetota bacterium. Lineage (GTDB taxonomy): Bacteria > Actinomycetota > Thermoleophilia > Solirubrobacterales > Solirubrobacteraceae > Palsa-465. The sequence continues at coordinate 952 of JALYTU010000230.1, forward strand.
GACATCCGGCACGCGCTGCTCGGTGTAGCCCAGGCGCGGGATCACCAGGCCGCGGGCCAGCTGCCGCTCGGCCTCCTCGTCGCCAACCGTCTCGCCGGTCTCCGGGTGCTGGCGACCGACGATCTCTGGATGATTGAAAGCCGCGCCGGCGCCGGGTACGGCGACGAACAGCAGCGCTGACGTCGGACCGTAGGGCTGAGCCCGCAGGTAGGCGCGGGCGGCGGCCAGCACCCCACCCGGGTCTGAGCCCGAGCCGGAAAGGGCCTGGGCCAGCTGACCGGTGTCCCCGGCCACGTCGCGATCGATCTGCCGGCGAATCTCCGATCCGGTTCCGGTGTAGACGACCACGAAGATGACGAGCATCGCGACCAGCATCACCGCCGTGACCAGCCCGGTCAGCTGCCAGCGCAGACCGCGGGCGCGCCGAAGCTCAGGCCGGTGCATCGAACCGGTAGCCGATTGAGCGCACCGTGATGATCGGGTCGCGCTCCCCCGTCTGGCGCAGCTTGCGGCGCAGGTACCCGACGTACACGTCGACGACGTTGGTGCCCGGGTCGTACTCGTAGCCCCAGACCGCTCGCAGGATCTGCTCACGCGAGAGGACGCGGCCGGTGTTGCGCAGTAGGTAGGACAGCAGCTCGAACTCAGTCGTCGACAGACGCACCGGCGTGCCGGCGCGACTGACCTCGCGAGTGATCAGGTCGACCTCGACGTCGCCCCCGGCCAACGTCGTGGTCGGTGTCTGGGCCACGAGGCGCAGCTGGGCGCGGATCCGGGCGGCGAGCTCGGACAGGGAGAACGGCTTGGTCAGGTAATCGATGGCGCCGGCGTCCAGACCGCTGACCCGGTCCTCGACCTCACTGCGCGCGGTCAGGATCACGACTGGCAGTGCGGGGTGTGAGGCGCGGATGTCCCCGAGCACCTCAAGACCGCTGCGCAGCGGGAGCATCATGTCCAGCACGACGAGATCGAACGGCTCGCCCAGCGCCCGCGCCGATCCCTGCACGCCGTCCGCCGCCGACTCGACCACAAACCCGTAGGAGCGCAGCCCACGCTCAAGAAAATCCACGATCCCGGGCTCGTCCTCGATGACGAGGATCCGGCCAGCCATCAGCGCGCGTACTCCACGGCCCGGGACTCGCGGATGACCGTGACCTTGATCTGGCCGGGATATTCGAGCTCCTTCTCGATCTCGCGTGCGATGTGGAACGAGAGCAGGGTCGCCGCGTCGTCATCGATGTCGCCCGGCGCAACCATCACCCGGATCTCGCGCCCGGCCTGCATCGCGTACACCTTGTCCACGCCCTCGTGACGGGTGGCGATCTGCTCGAGGTCGCGCAGCCGCTTGACGTACTGCTCCAGCGACTCGCCGCGCGCGCCCGGGCGAGCGCCCGACAGCGCATCGGCCGCCTGCACGATCACGGCCTCGATCGTTTGGGGCTCGACCTCGTTGTGATGGGCCTCCATCGCGTGCGCGACGGCTGCGGACTCACCGTACTTGCGGGCGAGATCGCCACCGACCAGCGCATGGGGTCCTTCGATCTCGTGCGTGACGGCCTTGCCGATGTCATGCAGCAGTGCGGCGCGCCGGGCGGTCTTGTCACTCGCTCCGAGCTCCTGGGCCATCATCGCCGCCAGCTGGGCGACCTCGATCGAGTGCGCGAGCACGTTCTGGCCGTAGCTGGTGCGAAACCGAAGCCGGCCGAGCAGTTTGACCAGTTCGGGTGCGACACCCTGGATGCCGGCGTCGAATACCCCCTGCTCACCGAGCTCCATGATGTGACTGTCCATCTCTGATTTGGTCTGGTAGTAGGTCTCCTCGATGCGCGCCGGATGGATACGGCCGTCCTGCAGCAGCTTCTCGAGGGTCAGGCGCGCCACCTCGCGGCGGACGCCGTCAAAGCCGGAGAGCACGACGGCCCCCGGGGTGTCGTCGATGATGAAGTCGACTCCGGTCAGGTTCTCCAGCGCTCGGATGTTGCGTCCCTCTCGGCCGATGATCCGACCCTTGAGGTCATCGGAGGCGAGATGCACGACCGAGACCGTCGTCTCGGCGGCGTGCGCCGCGGCCAAGCGCTGCATACAGACCGACAGAATGTTGCGCACCCGGCGGTCGGCCTCGCGCTTGGTCTCCTCTTCGATCTGGCGAATCCGCCGGGCCGCATCGTGCTTGGCCTGCTCCTCGACCTCCTGCAGGAGCAGCTGCTTGGCACGCGCGGCGGACATGCCGGCCAGCTCCTCTAACCGCTGCTGCACCTGTCCCCGGCTCTCGGCCAGCGTGCCGCGCTCATGCTCGAGCTCGGTCTCGCCGTGCCCCAGCGTCTGCTCACGGCTGGCCAGCCCATCCTCCCGGCGATCCAGGCCTGTGGCGCGCTCGCTCAACGTCGTCTGGAGCGCGCTCGCCGCCTCGCGCTCGACGCTGCTGGCGGGGGCCGAACCGCCGCGCGAGCGGCCATAGAGAACGGCGGCGACCACGATTCCGACCGCGATGAGCGCTGCGGCAGCGATGATTTGCATGGTCGTTCCTCTCGGCGGGACCGGTCCACCGACCAGTCCCGGTCTCTCGCGTGCGTATGGGGAGCGACCGAGCGGTCCGTTCGAGCGCCGAACGGAGTCCACTCCAGATAATGGGTCAGTGGCGTGATGCCGGCTGACGTGGTGTGCTTAGAACGCCAATCGAGGCGGTTGTCGTGGTCCGTCGCAGTGTGCCGGGGACACAATGGTTCTCGTGGTTTTTTATCTGGAGATTTGCTGGTGTTTTGCGGTCCGCAGGACCGTTCGTTCGCTGCCTTCATCGTAGTACCGGTGCCAATCCGGCGCAAACCGTCGCGTAGCGTGGCGCCGTGACCAATGAGCCGAGGGTGCGATCACCCGAGCTTCCCGAGCTCGAGCCGGTGGCGCTGAGCGACGGTCTGTCGGGCCCGCGCCATCCGTCCACCGGATCAATGTCTCGGAGCAGACCGGCAGTCATGATCCGCGCGTATACGCGGTGAGTGCATCCAGTGCCAATTCGGACTCAAAGCCCTTGCGGATCAGCGCTCCCAGCGCCCGGTCGCGCTCGCGACGCTCGCGCGGTGGAATCGGGAAGCGCCGCGCCAGCAGGGCGAGTGCCCGGTCGAGCTCGCTCTCCCCCCCGGCCCACTGGGTCTCGTGTTCGGCCAGCGCGGCGTCGATCAGCTCGCGACCGATGCCACGCTGGGCCAGGCCGCGCCGGATCCGTTCGCTTCCCCAGCCCTCGAGCTCACGTTTGTCGTGGACGAACATGAGCGCGTAGCGGCCGTCGTCCACGTAGCCCTGGACGGTCAGCTCCGACAGACAGGCCTCGGCGGTCTCGGCGGACACCCCTTTGCGCTCGAGCCGGGCCCGGAGCTCCTGCTCGCTGCGCTCACGGTGGTTGAGGTAGGCGAAGCTCAGCTCCAGCCCGCGCTGGAGACGCTCCTCGGCGGTGGCTGCCGCTTCGCCCATCCCTCAGACCGCCCTGCGTGGGTCCGCTAGCGGGTTGCGCGGGGCGCCACTACGCGGCACGTCCCTGGGCGTCGCCGATCGTGGCCACCTGCGCATCCTCCTCGTGCTCGATCGGCTTGACGAGGTCACGGCTGATATCCAGCGCCGCGTAGACCTTGGCCTCGATCTCCGCCGACATCTCGGGATGCTCGTCAAGGAACGCCTTGGCATTGCCCCGGCCCTGGCCGAGCCGCTCATCCCCATAGGAGAAGAACGACCCCGACTTGGTCACGATGTTGTGCTCGATCCCGTAATCGAGCAGGCAGCCCGAGGTCGAGATCCCCCGGCCGAACTCGATGTCAAATTCGGCCTGCTTGAACGGAGCGGCGACCTTGTTCTTGACCACCTTGACCCGGACACGGTTGCCCACGGCCTCGGTTCCGTCCTTCAGGGTCTCGATCCGGCGGATGTCCAGCCGCTGGGAGGCATAGAACTTCAGCGCCCGGCCACCCGGCTGGGTCTCGGGCGAGCCGAACATGACCCCGACCTTCTCGCGAATCTGGTTGGTGAACACGCACAGCGTCTGGGACCGGTTGAGATTGCCGGCCAGCTTGCGCATCGCCTGGGACATCATTCGCGCCTGCGCGCCGACCGACTGGTCACCCATCTGGCCCTCGAGCTCGGCCCGGGGCGTAAGCGCCGCGACCGAGTCGACGGCGACAAGGTCGACCGCGCCCGAGCGGATCAGCATGTCGACGATCTCCAGGGCCTGCTCGCCGTAGTCGGGCTGAGAGACGAGCAGCTCGTCGATGTCGACCCCGATGCGCTGGGCGTAGAGCGGGTCCATCGCGTGCTCGGCGTCCACGAACGCGCACACCCCGCCAAGCTTCTGGGTCTCGGCGATGATGTGGTAGACGAGCGTCGTCTTGCCCGAGGACTCCGGGCCGAAGATCTCGATGATCCGCCCGCGCGGCACCCCGCCGATCCCGAGCGCGATGTCGAGTGAGAGCGCGCCGGTGGGGATCGCATCGCAGTTCACGCGCGCGCCGGGATCACCCATCCGCATGACCGTCCCC
>JALYTU010000231.1 GCA_030854125.1 Actinomycetota bacterium
AGCGCCAGCCGCAATCGTCTCCGGGGTGGCATCGCGCAACCACCGGGTGAAGTCGTCGGAGGGCATCGGCGGTGAGAGGTGGTAGCCCTGGGCGAGATCGCATCCCAGCAGAGCGAGTCGCTGTAAGGTCGCACCGTCCTCGACGCCCTCGGCGATGATCCGCAGGCCGAGATCGTGCCCGAGGTTGATCGTCGAGCGAACGATGATCAGGTCACTCTCGTCGCGGAGCATCGGGGAGACGAACGAGCGGTCGATCTTGAGCTCGTCGATCGGCAGCTGGCGCAGGTTGGCCAGCGACCAGTAGCCGGTCCCGAAGTCGTCAACCGACATGCGGACGCCGAGCGCACTCAGCCGAGTCACCGTGGCGATCGCCCGGTCGGGGTCGGACATGATCATGCTCTCAGTGATCTCGAGCCGCAGCGCACTCGCGGGCAGGCCGTAGACGTCCAGCAGTCGTTCGATCTCCCGGGGAAGATCACGATCGAGCAGGTTGCGCACCGACAGGTTGACGGCGACCGACAGGTGCCGTCCGGATGCGCGCCACGCCACGCACTCGGCGATCGAGCGCTCGAGCACATGGCGGGTCAGCGGCCCGATCAGCCCGGTCTGCTCGACGGTCTGCACGAAGGCACCCGGCGGGATCAGCCCGTGCTCGGGATGCTGCCAGCGGACGAGCCCCTCGGCCCCGATCACGCTGAGGTCACCGAGATCCACGATCGGCTGGTAGTGCACGATGATCTCGTCGGAGGCCAGCGCGTGGCGCATATCCGACAGCACGCTCAGGCGCCGCACCGAGTGCTGATTCTGCTCGGCGGCGTAGAGCTTGTAGTCGGTCTGGGCCTCCTTGGCCGCGTACATCGCGATATCCGCGCATCGCAGCAGCGCATGGGAATCCTCGCCGTCCTGCGGATAGCGTGCGACGCCGATGCTCCCCCCGACCTCGAGCGAGAGCTCGTCGACCGTGAACGGCCTGGCGAGGCAGGCGACCAGGCGTCCGACCTCGCGCTCGATCGCCTCCGGCCGGTGGGTTCCGAGCGCGGGCAGGATGCCGAACTCGTCGCCGCCGAGCCGGGCCACCAGCCCCGCGCTGCCAACCGCCTCCGCCAGCCGCGGCCCGAGATCTCGCAGCAGCACGTCACCGTAGTGGTGGCCGAGCGTGTCATTGATCTCCTTGAAGCGGTCAAGGTCCAGCAGCATGATCGTAAACGCCCCGTGCCACTGGCTCGCCGAGGCGATCCGCTCCTCGACCACCTGGCGGAAGCGCTCGCGGTTGGCCAGGCCGGTGAGCTCGTCCGTGGTCACGATGCGCTGGAGGCGTTCCGAACGTTGCTTGGAGGTCAGCAGCTCGCCGGCCAGGTACTGGAAGACGATCAGGATGAGGGCGAGCATCACGAGGCTGAACGTCCCGAGGCGCTCGGCCGCGTAGACGGTTCCCATGGTCAGCAGCGCCGAGAACAGCTCCGAAGCGAGGATCGGGACGAACGCCTGCCGGACACGTTGGGCGAGCGAATCGTGGGCGACGAACGACGCGTAGCCGGCCACCGCGAGGAAGTTGATCAGCATCGCAAGGACGAACGTCGCGAACACGAGCAGGTAGAAGGGAACCGCCCGGGGGCCGACCTTGGTGAGCCCGACCATGGCGTGAAAGAAGAGCCCGCCGACCAGCGGGAACGTCGCGTACGTGGCCAGATTCAGCAGGAGAATATGGCCCGCTTCGCGTCGGCGCAGCCAGCCGATGAGAATCGTGAGCACCCCGATCGCCGCCGCCGGTGTGGCGCCAAGGAGGACAGAAGCCAGACACAATCCGAGAAAGCTCCCGGAGACGTTGACCCACGCGGACCCGCTGGTCACGCTGGTCAGGTCACTGATCACCGTCAGGGTGATGATCACGCCCAGCTGCACGGGGTCCCAGCGGGCCGCCGGGGCCGCGAGGATGGCAACGAGCGTCGCGGTGGCGAGTACGCACGCGTTGAACGCAAGAACCCCTCGCGCTGGAGCGCGCAGCTTTCCGCCCGGCATGGTGGTGCTGTCAGCCGACTCCATTCCAGACTCTCATCGGCCGGAAGCGAAGATTCCTCAATACCCGCCGAACATGCACTGATCGGGTAAAGGTTTCCGTCGCCCTGCCGATGAAGGACACCGAACGAAAAAACGGGGGCCCGCTCTTACCAGCGGACCCCCGCACATCGGTTCAGCCCAATCGCCAACCCATGTAGACCTCCTTTCACCCGAGAGGGTCTGGGTTGCCTTTCGGCATTGCGGCACCAGGACTTTACTCCTGGTGCCGTTTTTTTATGTCGCTTTTCTGACCAAATCCCGTGCAAAGACGAAATCGGGCTCAAGTTGGGCCATCCGCTGTCGGGCCACCATTCCTACTCATCACTGCCGTGCTTCGGTCAGGATGAGCTCGAACAAACGTCCAGCCGGATGAATTTGCTGCAATCACGGTTGCCGATGCCCCTCTCCCCTCTGCTCTCTCGCTATGACCATGTCCTTCTGGACCTCGACGGATGCGTCTGGATCCAGGACACCGCGATCCCGGGATCCCCGGAGGCGTTGACCGAGCTGCGCTCGGCCGGCAAGTCGATCGCGTTCGTCACCAACGATGCGCGCCACTCCCCCGAGGAGTACGTGCGCAAGCTCTGGCGGCTGGGTCTCAAGGCATCTCTAGAGGAGGTCGTCACCGTCGGGGCCGCGATCCAGTTCGAACTCGCCGGCCGTCTGCCCAACAGCACTGCCTTCGTGATCGGCGCCCCGCCGATCTTCCGGCACGTGGCCGAGTCCGGGCACCGGATCGTCAACGGGACCCCGGGAGCGACGAGCGCCGACGTGGTGGTCGTCGCCGGTCATGACGCGTTCGATTTCGCCGAGCTGCGCGACGCCACGCTGGCGGTGCTGGCGGGAGCCGAGATGATCGCCGCAGGCCGCGACCGGACGTTCCCCGTCGACGGCGGCCAGTGGCCGGGCACCGGCGCGCTCGTCGCCGCCCTGGAGTACGCCACGCAGCGCACCGCCCGGGTGGTGGGCAAGCCCGATCGACTCATCTTCAGCACCGCTCTGGACCGCGTGGGGCCCGGGCGCGCGCTGATGATCGGCGATCGGCTGGATTCCGACCTCGCGGGCGCCCACGCCGCGGGCATCGACGGCGCGATCGTGCTCACCGGGGTGACCACCCGCGAGCAGGCCGAGCTCGCCACCGATCCCGCCCCGGTGGCGATCGCGGCCGATCTGGCCTGCCTCGTGCAGGCATGAGACTCGCTCTGATCGTCAACCCGTCGGCGGGTGGTGGGCGCGCCCGCCGTTCCCTGCCGGCCGTGCAGTCCGCGCTGACCGGTCACGGCTTCGAGCACCACGCCACCTTCACCGAGAGCCTTGAGCACGCCCGCGCGCTCGCCCACGCTGCGGCCGCGGCCGGTGACGCCGCCGTCGCCTTCGGCGGTGACGGCCTCATCGGAGCCGTGGCGGGCGCGCTGAGCGAGTCCGGCGGACTGCTCGGCGTCCTGCCCGGAGGGCGTGGCAACGACTTTGCGCGCGTGCTCGGGATCCCGCTCGAGCCCGTCCCGGCGTGCGCGGTGCTGCGAAACGGGAACACGCGGGTGCTCGACCTCGGCGAGGTCGCCGGACGCACCTTCGTTGGGATCGCCAGCTGCGGCTTTGACTCCGTCGCCAATCGGATCGCCAACGAGACCCGGCTCGTGCGCGGCAACCTCGTGTACGCATACGGCGCGTTGCGGGCGCTCGTGCGCTGGCGTCCCGCGACCTTCGAGGTCACGCTTGACGACGGGCGCCGGCACACCGTGACCAGCTACACGGTCGCCGCCGCCAACTCGAGCGCCTACGGTGGAGGGATGATGATGGCCCCCGACGCCTCGCTGCAGGACGGGCTGCTCGACGTGGTGCTGATCGGCGATCTCCCGCGCCGGCGGTTCCTGGCGCTGCTGCCGACCGTCTTCGACGGGGCCCACGTGCGCCAGGCCAACGTCGAGGTGCTGCGCAGCTCTGAGGTGACGATCAGCGCATCACGTCCGTTCACGATGTACGCGGACGGTGACCCGATCGCCGATCTGCCCGTCACGGTCCGGGTCCGTCCCGCCGCCGTCCGGACCCTCGCCCCGGCGATCCCGTGAGCGCCGCACTGGACGCCAAGGTGCTCGCCGCCCGTGCGGTGGGCCAGATCGCCCGGCGCGCCGGACGTGGCGGGGGCACGAGCCTGCCGGGCAAGGTCCTCACCCATCTCGAGCCACTCGCGATCGCTCGCCTGGCGGCTCGGCTGCGTCTGGGTACGGCCGTGATCTCGGCGACCAACGGCAAGACGACGACCGCGGCGATGGTCGCATCGGTGCTGCGGGGATCGGGCGTCAGGCTGGTTCACAACCACGCGGGGGCCAACATGGCCGGCGGCGTGGCGTCGAGCCTGCTCGATGCCGCCGGTCGCGGGACCGCGATCGCCGGCGAGCTCGGCCTGTTCGAGATCGACGAGTTCTGGCTGGACCGGGTCGCACCTGAGCTCGCCCCGCGCGCGATGGCGCTCAGCAACCTCTTCCGCGACCAGCTGGACCGTTACGGGGAGCTGGACACGATCGCCGACCGCTGGGCGGCATTGGTCGGGGTTCTGCCCAAGACGCGCCTGGCCCTGAACGCGGACGATCCCCTGATCGCCGATCTCGGCCGTGACCGGCCCGGCGTCACGTACTTCGGGGTGCAGGACGACTCGATGGCCACGGCCGAGATGCAGCACGCGTCCGACAGCAAGCATTGCCGCCGCTGCGGAACCGCCTACGTCTATGACGCCGTCTACCTCGGGCATCTCGGGCGCTACCGCTGCCCACACTGCGGGCGGGATCGTCCCGAGCCGTCGGTCTCCGCCGAGGCGATCGAGCTGCGCGGCACCCGCGAAGCGCGGTTTGATCTGCGCACCCCCACGGGCACCGCACGGGTCACCTTGCCGCTCCCGGGTCTCTACAACGTCTACAACGCGCTCGCAGCGACGACCCTGTGCCTGGAGCTGGGCGCCGACCTGCCGGCCATCGTGGCCGGCCTGGAGGCCGTCAGCGCGGCGTTCGGGCGCGCGGAGCGCATCGACCTGGGCCCGGTGGAGCTGTCGCTGCTGCTGATCAAGAACCCGGCCGGCGCCAACGAAGTCGCCCGCACGCTCGCGCTCGAACCCGGGGAGCTCGACGTCCTCGGGATTCTCAACGACCGAACCGCCGACGGGCGCGACGTGTCCTGGATCTGGGACGCCGATCTGGAGCTGCTGGCCGGGCGGGTGCGACGTGTGACCTGCGCGGGGACTCGAGCCGCCGAGCTGGCGGTCCGCCTCAAGTACGCCGGGGTGGCGCCCGAGCGGCTGCATGTCGTGCCCGAGCTGGCGCCGGCGCTAGACGCGGCGGTCGCGGCCGTAGGCTCAGGGCGCTTGTTCGTGCTGCCCACCTACACCGCCCTGATGGAGCTGCG
>JALYTU010000232.1 GCA_030854125.1 Actinomycetota bacterium
GTCGAGCATCGCCGACAGGCCCTCGAAGTACTCGCCGCCACGGACATCGGAGACGACGGCGGCGTGGGTGACCTTCGAGCCCTCGTGTATGAACAGCTCGACCAGCGATCGGATCATCTCCGAGGGAAGGTTGTCCACGCAGAAGTAGCCCTCGTCCTCGAACGCGGCCATCGCCGTGGACTTACCGGCCCCCGAGAAGCCCGTGATCACGACGAGATCGATGAGGGCCGAGCCTTCCACCGCAGCCCGAAGTGTGATGACCAGTGCGGACGAGCGCGTAACGAGGCCGTGACGGCTCACCGGCGGTCTCAGGTGTGCGACCATGCCGCGCGTGCTTCGACGCCGCTTGTCCACGGTGGCGCTCGGACTCGTGCTGCTGGCATTGGCGGGTGGGACGGTCGCTCCGGCCGCCCGGGCCGACACGATCGCCGCCAGCGTGTCGAGCACGCCGGTGGGGCAGGCCCTGCCCGATGGCTTCCTCGGCGTCTCGTTCGAGTTCCGCGCGCTGCACCAGTACACCGGCCGGGACCCCCGGGCGGTGGATCCCGTGCTCGTGCACCTGCTCGACGGACTGGCCCCCGGCTCCGCGCCCTCCCTGCGGGTCGGCGGCGACAGCACCGACGGCAGCTGGTGGCCGATCCGGGGCGTGGTCCCGCCGGGCGGCATCTACTACCGGCTGACCCCGGGATGGCTGCGGGCCGCCCAGGCCCTGGCCGCCGACCTCAAGACGAGAATGATTCTCGGAATCAATCTCGAGGCCGGCCGTCCGGCGATCGCCGCGGCCGAGGCCCGCGCCTTCGAGGCGGGCATCGGGCGCCGCTACATCCAGGCCCTGGAGATCGGCAACGAACCGGATCTGTACGGCGTGTTTCCCTGGTACCGCGACCGCCGGGGCCATCTGCACCGCTCGCGGGCCAGCCACTACAGCCTCGCCGACTACACCAGCGAGTTCAGCCACCTCGGCCAGGTGCTGCCCCACATCCCGCTCGCCGGCCCGGCCGTCTCGGGACCGGATTGGATGGGCAAGCTCGCGGGCTTCATCGGCCACGAGCCGCGCCTGGGCATGGTCACCTACCACCGCTATCCGCTGCGCGCCTGCACCACCGACGCCTCCCAGCCCAGCTTCCCGACCATCGGCCACCTGCTCGCCGACAGCTCCTCGGCCGGACTGGCCAACGCGCTGGCCCCGTTCGTGGCCGTCGCGCACCGGCATCGGCTCCCCTTCCGCCTGACCGAGATCAACACCGCGTCCTGTCAGGGCCAGCCCGGTGTCAGTGACACCTTCGCCTCCGCCCTCTGGAGCCTGAACACGATGTTCAACCTGGCCCGGCGCGGCGTCGACGGGGTCAACTTCCACATGCTCCCCGGTTCGCACTACGAGCTCTTCTCACCGTCGCAGACCCCGAGCGGTGGCTGGCAGGCGGTGGTGCACCCCGTCTACTACGGCCTGGACCTGTTCGCCCAGGCGTTCCCGGTCGGTGCCCGGCTGGTCACCGTCACGGCGCCCAGCGGCCCGACCAAGCTGTGGGCTACACAGGCCGGTGACGGCACCCTCCGGGTCACCCTGATCAACCAGGATCCGGCGGCCGAGCACGACGTCCAGGTCCAGATCCCCAACTCGACCACGCCGGGCAACCTCGAGACGCTGACCGCGCCGAGCATCAGCTCGACCGGCGGCGTCGCGTTGGGCGGCCAGAGCTTCGGCAGCCAGACGAGCACCGGCACCCTACCCGGGTCTCCCACCACCACCCCGGTCACGCCGGTGACCGGCAGCTACACGGTGCCGCTGCCCGCGGCGAGCGCCGCGCTGCTGACCATCCCGGGAGGCGCCGGCGGAACCGCGCTCGTGCGCCACCGCTCACCGCGCTGACGGCCGGTCGCGCTCAGACGCCAGATTTGTGCAGCTCGCGGTACATCTCGCGAGCGAGCTTGCCGGGCAGCCCCGGTACCGATTCAAGCTCCTCGCGCGACGCGGAGAGGATCGCGTCCGGCGAGCCGAAATGGGCCAGCAGGGCGCGCTTGCGAGCCGGGCCCACGCCCGGGAGGTCGTCCAGCACCGAGGCAGTCATCGCCCGGTCACGCCTGATCCGGTGGTGCGTGATCGCAAACCGGTGCGCCTCGTCGCGGAGACGCTGGAGCAATTGCAGTTCGGGGGTGTCGTGGGCGAGGATCAGCGGCGCGTCGCGATGGGGGATGAACACCTCCTCAATCCGCTTGGCCAGCGAGATCACCGTCACTCCGCGCTCGCGGAAGCCCTGCAGCGCCCGCAGGCCGGCCGCGAGCTGGCCCTTGCCACCGTCGATCACGACGACGTTGGGCAGCGCGGCGAAGCTCGGGTCGTAGTCCTTGTCGTGCGGTGAGACGTCGCGCTGCTGCTCCCAGCGGGCCATGCGGCGACCGAGAATCTCCTCCATCGAGGCGAAGTCGTCCGGGCCATAGTCGCCGCCGCCGACCGCGCCGTCGCCGACCGAGAAGACCTTGAAGCGACGGTAGTCAGATTTCTTCGGCGCTCCGCCCTCGAACACGACCATCGAAGCGACGGTGTTGGTGCCCATCAGGGTGCTGATGTCAAAGCACTCGATCCGCAGCGGAATCGTGTCAAGCCCGAGCGCGTTCTGCAGTCCGTCCAGCGCCTCGACGCGCTGCTGGCGCCGGCGCTCGGAGCGCAGCTTCTCCTGATCGATGGCCAGCCGGGCATTGCGCTCGGCGAGCTCGAGGATGCGCCGCTTGTCACCGCGCTCGGAGGCCCGGATCTCGACCGTGCCCCCGCGACGCGCGGTCAGCGCTTCGGCGAGCGGCCCGGGAGAGGCGGGCGGGGTGGCCATCTCCCGTTGCACGATCAGCAGCGGCGGAACCGTCATCGCGCTCGCGTAGTACTGGAGGATGAACGCCTCGGCGACATCGGCGACCCCGGCATCGGCGGCGTTGTCCAGGTAGAAGCTCTGGCGGTCCGAGAGCACGCCGTCACGGACCTGGAAGACCTGGGCGTTGGTCTCGCCGTCGTTTGAGGCCACTGCGATCGCGTCAAACGAGCCGCCACCCTCGTGGGCGACGCGCTGGCGCTCGAGCAGCGAGCGGATCGCTCGCAGCCGGTTGCGCTCCCGGGCAGCGTCCTCGAAGCGCTGCTCAGCGGCGGCGAGCCGCATCTCGTACTCGAGCTTGACCTCGATCTCCTTGTATCGACCCGATAGGAACGCGATCACGCCGTCAATCGCGGCTCGGTACTCGTGCTTGGAGACGTAGCCGACGCACGGCGCCTCGCAGCGCTTGATGAAATAGTCCAGGCACGGCGATCCGCTGCGCCGGCCCGGCTCGGCCCCGTCGCAGGAGCGGAACATGAACACCTTGCCGAGCACCTCGAGCGTGGACCGCACGCGCTTGGCGTTGGAGTAGGGGCCGAAGTAGGCCCGGTCGCGGCGATGACGCTCGCGGGTGAAATACACCCGGGGAAAGTCCTCGTCAAGCGAGATCGCGATGTACGGGTAGGACTTGTCGTCGCGCAGCCGGATGTTGAGCCGCGGCTTGTACTGCTTGATGAAGTTCTGCTCGACGATCAGCGCCTCGGACTCGGTGTGAACCACCAGCGCCTCGATCTGGTCGATCATCTCGAGAATCTCGCGGCCCGCTCGCGTGCTCGGATTGGAGAAGTGCGAGGCGACCCGCTTGCGAATCGACTTGGCCTTGCCGACGTAGATGACCTTGCCCTTGTCGTTGCGAAACAGGTACACCCCGGGCTCGTCTGGCAGCTCGCGTCGGCGGTCGGCGGCGATGATCGACATCCCCTTCGAGGATAGGAAGCGAGTCGGCCCGGCGCCCCCGTTTTCCGCAGTCGTCGGACCCACCGCCGGCGTCAGTCAGCCGTGAACGACACCAGCACGCCGGCCAGGCCCAGGCCGATGCCGGCCAGCGCGACGAGCTCGCCCGGCCCGGCGGTGGGATGGTCGGGCGTGATCGCGCCGAGCGCCGGGTCAAACAGGTCGGTGCCCTTGGTTGGCGGCGACCCGAGCGCATGGACAGTGAACGCGAGCGCGACGATCAGCCCGAGCAGCGCCGCGATCCGCGCCGGCCGGGCACCGCGCAGGGCAGCGGCGAGCAGTCCGAGGGCCAGCGCCGCCAGCAGCACGTCGACAACCGAATAGACCTGCCAGGCGGTCGGGTCACGCGGGACCCCGGCCAGCGCCGGCGTGGCGGCGTAACGCGCCGCAAAACCACGGGAGAACTGGTGACTCCAGGTCAGAAACAGCGAGCCGCCCAGCAGTGGCGCGCCGAGCAGCATCAGCCAGTCGGCGATCACCTCTCGCATTCCCTTGCTCACGGCGGCAGCAGTCTATGAACCATGACCACAGAGGTAATCGCAGATGACGCCGGGACACCCGTATGGTTGGCCGCATGGCCGTCGCCGAAGCTCGCACCGCATACCGGACCTGCCCCCTGTGCGAGGCGACCTGCGGCCTGGAACTGAGCTTTCAGGGCGAGCAGCTGACCGGGATCCGGGGCGACGCGCAGGACGTGTTCAGCCACGGGTTCATCTGCCCGAAGGGCTCGGCCCTGCGTGCCCTGCACGAAGATCCCGACCGCATCACCACGCCGCTGATCCGCGAGGGTGACGGCTTTCGGGAGGCCAGCTGGGACGAGGCGTTCGCGCTGATCGCGCAGCGACTGGGACCGATCCTGGACGAGGATCGCAACGGGGTCGGCGTGTACCTGGGCAATCCCAACGCCCACAACCTCTCCAACCTGCTCTACACGCGGGTGCTCAACCGCGCGCTGTCAACCCGCAACATCTACTCGGCGAGCACCGTCGATCAGTTCCCCAAGCAGATGGCCAGCGCGCTCATGTTCGGCACCGGCACGTCGGTGGCGGTTCCCGACATCGACCGTACCGACCATCTGCTGATCCTCGGCGCCAACCCGCTGGCCTCCAACGGCAGCCTGATGACCGCTCCGGACATGCGCGGCCGGCTGCGCGCGATCCGTGCCCGTGGCGGCAGGATCGTCGTCATCGACCCCCGGCGCACGCGCACCGCCCAGGAAGCCGACGAGCACCACTTCATCCGCCCCGGCACCGACGCCATGCTGCTGTTCGCGCTCGTCGCCACCCTCTTTGAGGAGGACCTGGCCGCCCCGAGCGACCGAATCGCCGCGCTCAGCACCGGGCTGGACGAGGTTCGAACGCTCGCCGAACCATTCACCGCCGAGGCGGTCGCGGGGGCCTGCGGCATCGAGGCCGGAGAGATCCGACGCATGGCCCGCGAGCTCGCCGCCGCACCGACCGCGGCCGTCTACGGCCGGATCGGCACCTGCACCCAGGAGTTCGGGACGCTGGCCAGCTGGCTGGTCGACGTGCTCAACGTCCTGACTGGCAACCTGGACTCGCCCGGTGGCGCCATGTTCACGCTCGCCGCCGCGGGTGCCGCCAACGCCACCGGCGAGCCCGGTCGGGGCCGGGG
>JALYTU010000233.1 GCA_030854125.1 Actinomycetota bacterium
ATCCACGACAGTGCCGCATCAAACGCGGGACGCAGCAGCGCCATCGTCTCCAGATCGAGCGTCCAGCGGTAGTAGCCGCCGGCCACCATCAGGAACAGAGCGGTCGCGTCAACCGTCCCGAAATACGGTGTGTGCGGTACCTGGCCCGTTCGGGCCAGCTCCCCGCTGCGCAGCTCGTGGAGGATCTTGCCCGGCTCGGCATCCCGCCACGCATCGTCCTCGCTCGCCTGCAAGTTCGCTAGGACGAGCAGCGTGCCGTGTGCGACATCCGGGTTGATCATCAACGCCTCGCACCCCGTCAGCAGCGAATCACGGCCAAACGGCGCCACGTACCACGGAATCCCCGCCGCCGGCAGAACACCACCGGGAGCGGGCATCATTAACGCGTGCACGTCGCGCACCGACACTTCGACAAACCGATCAAACAGCTCATTGTCGGTCGTGACACGCGCACACGCCGACTCCCACACCTGGTGCGCGTCATCGAGCCGCGACGCCACGTCCTCGAGTGCTCGCGCGCCCTGGACCGGGTCGTCGGCCTCGATCGTGACACACAAGGCATATGGCTGTGCCGGCGGGAGCTCCACCTGCCAGACGACGTGTCCCCGCTGACCGTCGAAGTCGACCCGGGTGGGAGCAGGACTCAGCCCGATGGTCGTCGTGCGACGCTGACCGTCCTCGGCCACGTACGCAAACGACAGCCGGCCGTCCCGGAAGCTCGGTGCGAGCGTCTGGCCTCCGCTGCGCC
This sequence comes from Actinomycetota bacterium, assembly GCA_030854125.1. Lineage (GTDB taxonomy): Bacteria > Actinomycetota > Thermoleophilia > Solirubrobacterales > Solirubrobacteraceae > Palsa-465. Next base: position 749 of record JALYTU010000233.1, read on the forward strand.
GCCCGACCTGCCGAACCTCGAAGACATCGGCAAAATCGGCTGCCAGCACGAGCTCCACAGTCGTCCTGACCGTGCTGGGACAGAAGCTGTGCAGGCGCACTTCGTAATACAGGCGCTCGCCGATCACCGCGGTACGCCGGATGTTGATCGTCTCCTGCGCGACTGTCTCGGCCGCTCCAGTTAGCGTAGCGTTCGTGGCGTTGATCACCGCATGGTGCCCGGACACGACCGCCGAGGACAGCAACACCGGCTGCCGGCCGCCGACAGTGAGCCGCAGCTCTGAGAGATGGCGCGTGTCACGCGCGTACAGACCCTCACCCGACACCGGCCCTGCACGGATATCCCCATCAGGACGCACGCACACGAACGCCGCCCCGGACTTCAGCGCCAGCAGCTCTCCGCGAGCCTCGGCCGGGACCGACGGAGCACCCTCCTCGCCATCCTGCCGAAAAACTGCGGTGCCATCGACGACGGCAGAACCCGGTTCGGACTCGCCCCCGGGTGGACGAGGCTGCGCGGCGGAACTCATGAAGAAGGCATCTCACAGATCATGCTACGGCCGACAGACCTGACAGCAGTCCGTACTACTCCGCAATCGCGATTCTCACGCTTCAACATGGACCCCCCGCCAAAAAAAAATCGTCACCGACGTCGGCAAGGTCACCCGGCATTGCAACTCCGTGGCGTTCGAGCACCACGGGCAACGCCGTGCCGGCGGTCTTGCTGCCGTCCCGAGTGCGCTGCTAACTGGCGAGCTCGACCGCGACCCGTTTCCGCCGCGCGGTGGAGCGCTCCAAGCGTGCGAGCTTGCCCCACCGCGTCGCTACGGCTGAGCAGCAGCAGCGCGACGCCGCGAATGGCGGCTGACATGTTTTCTACCTGGAGGCGGTAAGAATCGACTAGGGGGATCTCGACCCGCTCGAAACCGTCCGGGCGCCTGATCTCGATCCCGGGTTCGCGGCAGCGCCACGGCTCGGCGGGGAACAGCGCTCCTCCGTCCCCGACGACTTCCAGCTCAGCGCGCGTCTCAGCCGCGAGTCCGGCGTACACGTGGGCGAGCGTGTCGCCCGAGAAGTGCATGATCGCGACCAACGCGGGTCGACGCCATCACGGCCCTGCTGCTGCTCGGCGGTGACGTGCGCGGGCTCGCCCGGCAATCAACCGCGCGCCAATCACGCAGTAGCACCCGACGTCCATCAGCGACCCGCCTGCGAGCGGGCTGCTGACACCCAACCTCGCTGAGTCCTTCGCGGCGACGCTGAACACCGCGTTTACGAGCCGCTCCCGACCAACCGCTCCTGCGGCGATCAGTTCGGTGACCTGCTGCGTCTGTGGATTGTGGCGGAACCGCGAACGCCTCCATCAGCAGCCCGCCCTTGCGCTCAGCGATATCAAACGCGGTGCTGACATCCGCCGCGTCGGGGCCGAGCGGCGGCTCGCACAACCCATGCCTTGCCCGCTTCCAGCGCCCGTACAGTCCACTCGAGAGTCAGCGAGTTGGGCACTGAGATGTAGACGATGTCGACGTCGGGATCGGCGAACAGGGTCGAGGTAGCTGGCGTACGCTCGCTCGATTTGCTGCTCTCGCGCATAGCGCTCGGCAGTCGGACCGTCGCAGCTGGCGACAGCCACGATCACGGAGTCAGCGGCGTCACGCGCCCCCGCCAGAAACCGGCGCTCAATGTGCGCGGTCGAAGAGATCCCCTAATTCACGGCGTAACTCAGCTGGCTCTCGCGCCCGGCAGCTGCTGAGTGCTGAAGGAGCTGGGCATGAGCGTCGCTTCGAAGCGCAGCGAGCTCCGGCATCGCGACCAACTCAGGCCACCAGGAGATCGAGCTGCGCCCGGTACTCGAACGCCCTCGATGATCACCGCATCCAGCTCAGTTTGACTTCTGGCAGGTTTTGTACCTGATCCTTGCTCAGTTCGACGCGTACCTCGTCTGCGACGCGCGACGTTGACCGGATCGGAATCGCGACCTGCTTGCGTCCCCACAAGTGGCCCTCTTGGAGCAGCACATGGGTCACGTGATGGTTCGTAGGATCGATCACCAGGCCCTGAACGGAACCGATCGGACCGTCAGTGGCATGGACACGATCTCCCGGCGCACCTGCACCTCCCCGGCCAGCACACGCTCAAAGACGATCGGCTGACTCGCATGGCCAAGCGGCATCCCGAGGCCGTAGTACGGCCAGGACGACACATCGCCCGAGCCATAGCCCCACGCGTCGCTGTCGGCGGCCAAGAACTGGATCTCCTCGGCGTCCTCGAGCTCCTTGAACCGCGCTGTGGTGCATTTCAAGCGGATCACCGACGAGTGCTACCAACATGCAGTCCGCGCGCTCACCGAGCATCGCGAGCAGCTCGACGCGCTAGCTGGCGCGCTGCTCGAACGCGAGACACTCGACGAAACCGACACCTACGCGGCCGCCGGCATCGCCTCTCCAAGCCATCCCCCGCCGGTGATCGCCACGGGCGACGAACCCGCCACCGCCGACGCTCGGACAACCCCACGCGACAGGCCCTCGCAACACCAGCCGATCAAGTGAGGCGCGCCCGACGACGACAATCAAACATGCAGCCCGCTGCATGCTGGATCTGATTCGCGAATCGACGCTGATCAACGCCGTCGCGGAACAACATCAGCGCGTTCCGCAGCGCGTCACCCCGTAGATCTGACCGCTCTCGGCGGACGACCCTCCGAAACCCCGCGCGACAGAGATGTCCGACTCGGCAACGATGAGGCTGTGGTGCGTGCGCGTCGCGCACGCGACGGACGAGCGCCTCCGCATGGGTTTGCGTGCCGCGGTGCCCATCGCTCAGGAACCGGGAACACCGGGTAGGTGTTGACACTCGCGAGCGTCAGGCTGGCGTCGCAGGCCGCCGCGACGCGAGCAGCGAACGCGATGGCAGCCGTCGCCTCAGGCGAGCCGTCACAGCCGACGATGATCCGGCGAAAGGTGTGCATCGATCCGTTTGCAGTGATACGGATCACCGTATGCCCGTTCTGCCGCTTCAGCCATCCCAAGAGGCCGGGGAGCGCGTTCAGAGCCACCGGTAGCATCAGGCCGAGCCTCGCTTCGATCTTCGGCGCGTGCTCTTCACCGGCTCCAACGCTCGGCCGGCGGTCGTTCGGTCGGCCTCACTGGTCGATGCCTCATCAACTCGTCAGGAACCGAACATGCACCCTCGCGCTCATCGTCCGGCCGGAAGCTCGCCCCGTTAGATGACCGGCGCTGGCAGCCAGAGCCTCCCGTCGGTCGATCCGGAGGAGCAGATCTCACGGCTGCTGGCCGACGTGCGCTCAAACGCCGACGGCCTTGAGGAACGGGAAGCGGCCAGGCGCCTTCAGCAGGTCGGCCCCAACGAGATCCGGCGTGACGCGGGACCACGCGTCTGGCGCAGCCTGCTCGCTCAGTTCACGCATCCGCTGGCGCTGCTGCTGTGGGTCGCGGCCATGCTGTCAGTCGCGACGGGTGTGCTGGCGCTCGCCGTCGCGATCGTGGTGGTGATCGGCCTCAACGCGGCGTTCGCATTCGCTCAGGAGCGACAGGCTGAACATGCGAGCGAGGCGCTGCGTGATCTGCTGCCGCTTCGCGCTCGCGTGCGACGCGGCGGCGGTCTCGTCGAGGTCGACGCAGTCTCGCTTGTGCCGGGTGATCTGCTGCTGCTGGCTGAAGGCGACCGGCTGTCCGCCGACGCGCGACTGATCGGGGGTGCGGTCGAGGTCGACATGTCCCCGCTGACCGGAGAATCGCAGCCGGTGACGCGCAGCGCCGAGCGCTCGCATCCGGCGACCGTCCCGTTAGAAGCCGAGGATCTGGTGTTCGCCGGGACCCTCTGCACGGGCGGCGACGCGCAGGCGATCGTCTACGGCACCGGCATGAACACGCAGCTCGGCCGGATCGCGGCGCTCTCGCAGTCGGTCGTCGATCAGACGGCCCCGCTCCAGCGCCAGGTGAACACTGCTGCCCAGCTGATCGCGGTGGTGGCGATTGGTCTCGCGGTCACGTTCTTCCTCGTCGGACACTTCCTTGCCGGTCTGAACCTGTCGCAGGCGGGGGTCTTCGCGATCGGCCTGCTGGTGGCCAACGTCCCCGAAGGACTCCTCCCGACGATCACGCTGGCGCTCGCCGTCGGAGTCCGCCGGATGGCGAAACGACGCGCGCTCGTCAAGCAGCTGACGGCCGTCGAGACACTCGGGTCGACCGATGTCATCTGCACCGATAAGACCGGCACGCTGACCGAGGGGCAGATGACAGCGACCTCACTTTGGGCCGACCAGCAGATGATCGCGATCGAGGACGGAGCACCGCCCGCGAGCGGAACGCCCGCCACCCTGCTCCGTACCGCCGTGTACTGCAACAACGCGACGCTCACACGGATCGCTGACGGGACCTGGGCGCGCAGCGGTGACCCGAGCGAAAGCGCGCTGCTCCTCGGCGCCGAGCAACTCGGCATCGACGTCGTCGGGCTCCAAGCCGGCCGCGACGCGCGCCGCCGCCGTTCATTCGCGTTCAACGCGCGCCTGAAACGAATGGCGACACTCGACGGTGAGCCCGGGGGGACGCTGGAGATCCACGCGAAGGGAGCCCCGCTGGAACTGCTGGCACGCTGTACCTCGATCCAAGCCGGCGATGGCGTGCAGCGACCGCTCGACGTTGCCGCCACGGCCTCGGTCA
>JALYTU010000234.1 GCA_030854125.1 Actinomycetota bacterium
CTCGCGAAGCTTGCGGATCACCTGCTCCGCTGTGTGCTTCCGTCCCTTCATCGAGTTCCTCCTGCCTCTCCTCGAGGCTGTGAAGAACTCTCATATCAGCTGGACCATTCTCCGGGGGTCAGGTCACGATCACCTTGTCTTCGATCGCACGGCGCTGCCTCCGATCCTCGAACGTCTCGAGTGTCCAGGAAACCTCAGAGTATGCCGATGCCGCGTCTTCGCACTGGCGCAAGTACGGCGCGCAGTAGTGCCCGCGATGTGGCCGTTTGGTTCCGGCGACCCAGTCTAAGTACAACGCGGGATCCCTCCGACGCGCCCTACTCGATGTCTTGAGTCGCCGACGTCGATTGACGCCTTCGCCGATGTACAACAGTCCGACTTGACCTTGTGCTCGAAACCGATAAAGACCGGGTGTAGCCGGAATGTTGTGACCGCGAGCCGCCTCGTCGAAGTTCATCCAGGGGCTCCACATGAGGCCAGCCCACTGCCGCGACTGCACTGTGGTCTCGCCGTGCGAAGGGGGTTCCACTGGCAACGGCGCGGGCGCCGGCTCGGAGAATCCAGCGACGAGCAAGTCCGCTGAGACCGCCCCTTGCGGCCCGAAGGAGAAGCGTCGAAGTGTCCGGCAATCGCTCCAGAGAGTGCTGGGTTTTCGTGAAACCAGCACTGATGATCGGACGTCGACGCCGGTGCTGGTGGTCTTAGCGGGTCACTCTCGGGAGGACTGTTGCTGCTGCCTTGAGGACCGCGGAGTAGCGCCATCATGTGCACCAAATTGTCTGGAACGGCATGGCCTCGGTGCGCGCTGGCGCCCCACCGGCGACGTTAGCCAGCACGAGCGGCAGCTCGTGCTGACGAAACCCGCGGGCGAGTCTTGCCGCATGCTGGACGCATCTCATCGATGCGGTGGGCACTCGTCGGGGCGCGCGACTATCCCTTTCTGGAGGTCGATCACGATCAGAGCAGGCGTCGGGTCTAGGGTGGTGAGGGGCATTGATCGGTCTGCGGGTTGATGTGTCAGGTTGGTCTTGTGATGCTGTATCGCGAGCGTCAGATTGGCTCAGCGATCGTTAGGTTGTCTCTGTCCGGTAGCGGAATGGTGCTGCTGCCGTCGTCGATGCGACGCAGGGCTGGAAGCATCAGCAGTCCGATCAGGACCGTGGGTGCGCCGCCGATGATTAGCGACCACCGGCTGCCGAACTCTTGGGCGACCCAGCCGACCAGCGGGCCGCCGATTGCGGTGGTGCCGCCCCAGGCCAGAGCCCACAGGACCATCACCCGGCCGCGCATCGATGGTGCGGCGACGAGCTGCAGCGCGGTCTTGGCGAGCGAGTTAAAGGTGATGGTGCCGTAGCCGACGAACACCAGGGCCGCGAGCTCCCAGGTGAGTGATGGCGCGGCCGCGGCGGCCAGGATCGAGATGCCCCACCCGACTGCGGCGATCGCGAGAGCGCCGGGGTGCTGACGGTGCTGCGCGGCGACTACCAGGCCGCCGATGACCGCCCCGGCGGCCATGACCGCGGCCATCGCACCGTAGGTTCCAGCTCCCCCATGAAATGCGCCGCGGGCGACGAGCGGGAGCGTGATCGGAAACTCATAGGCCAACGTGCCGCAGACCGTCAACATAACCAGCGGCAGCAGCAGGGCGGGGGTGCGCCGGGCGTAGCGCAGGCCGGCGCGGACCTGGCCCTTCTCCCTCGGCGCGCGATCACCGGGGTGCATCTCCGCTTCGCGCATCATCGCTAGCGTGGCCAGTACCGCGACGAACGAGACGGCGTTGAGGGCAAAGCACGGCGCCAGACCGACCGCGGCGACCAGCGCGCCGCCCACTGCGGAGCCGAGCACTCGCGCCAGGTTCAACGACACTGAGCTCAGCACTACGGCATTGCGTAGCTCCCCGCGAGGCACCAGCTCGGCGATGAGGCTTTGCCGCGCCGGACTGTCGACCACTGTCAACATGCCTAGCGCGAGCGACAAAACCACCACGAGGCCTAGCGAGATGGCGTGCAGGGCGATGAGGATCGCCAGGATCGCCGCGACCGCTGCTGATGAGGACTGCGTCATGTACAGCAGGCGGCGCTTGTCATAGCGGTCAGCGACCAACCCGCCGATCGGGCTCAACAAGAAGAACGGCAGCAGCCGAGCTGCGGACACCAGACCCAGATCGACGCCGCTGCCAGTCAGCCGCAAGACCAGGAACGCCAGCGCCAAGCTCTGCATATAAGAGCCCGCGACCGACACCGACTGCCCCCAGAAATACAGGCGGTAGTTACGCACCGCGAGCGACGACACGACCTGGGAGATCGAAGCCTGGGTCGGCACGCGCCGACGCACCATCCCCCAGGAGAACCTCATGACCGATCCGACGCGCTCGATGAGAGGGTGACCGAGGCTGGCGACGCGGTCTCAGCCAGGCGCTGCATGAGACGACCTGCCGCCAGCAGCACTCGTTGCTCGTCCTCGTCGAGCGCTTCCATCGCCTGTCCTAGCCAGGTGTCTCGCTCATTTCGACTGCTCGCGACCACGGCGTTGCCGCGGTCGGTGAGAAACACCAGCACGCGCCGAGCATCCGCCAGATCCTTCTCGCGAGAGATTAACCCGCCCGCCTCCAACTCCCGCAACGCTGCCGCCACGTTGGAACTGGTCATCTGCAACTCATCAGCAAGCTGGCGAGGCTGAACGCCCTCCGGCAAACGCGCCACCGCGCCCAGCACCCCCACCGCGGACCTCGACACGCCCGCCACCGAAACAAGCTCGCGGTGTAGCCGCCGCTGGAGAAGCTTCATCTGCATCCGGAATTCCCGAACCGCTCGATCATCCATGGATCTATCTTACATAGCTATCTCAGATAGCTCATTCAGTGCCTTCACTCCCGCTCGGTTTTCGCCCTCGATCGTTCCGCGACCCGGTCTTCGCGGATTGCGCGCGTGGGGGCGGACCCGCCAGAGCGATTCGCGCCGCACCTGCATCGTCGCGAACCAGAAGCGAGGAATGGCTTTCACCGACCAGCGTCGGCTGCTGCTTTTGACGAATTTCAGATCATCTCGTAGTCGTCGGCCGAGGCGCCCCGGGTGTCGAGGACCGACATTCCGGCGCTGGTCGGCCCGTGATCAGTACGGTTGCGGTGTCACCACTCGTCCTCAGCCTTTCTCCAGCAGGCCGAGGTCACGCAGGCTCTCGGCGGTCTCGACGATCGTGGTCTCGGCCGGGCGCGGGCGCCAGCCGAGCTGCTGCTTAGCGCGGTCGTTGCGAATGATCAGTCGGGGCGGCTCCGGTCCTGGCGCTTCTTCGCTCGGTACTCGCTCGGCCAGCGGCCCGAGTCGCTTGCGCAGGATCTGGGCCATCTCTAAACTAAATAGCTGATCGTCGGTCCGTCGGCCAACGCCAGGAAGCGCTTGCCGGCGGCTTCGGGCGTGGCCATCGCACGGATGTGCAGGTCGGCGACGTCGCGCACGTCGGCGACGCCGAAGCGCTGGCGTCGCACGACGGGCATCGTCCCGTCGAGCATCGCTTTGGTCAGCTGCAACGACGAACGCGCCTGCGTCGTGAGTGTCGGGCCGAGGATGAAGGTTGGGTTGACTACGACCAGCTCGGTCTCGCCACCCTCACGTTCGATGAAATCCCACGCGGCGCGCTCAGCGATCGTCTTGGACCGTGGGTAGGCTGGCAGACCGGGCGCGTCGGGATCGGTCCAGTCCGCCTCCGTGTACTCGGCCCCCGGTTTTGGTGAGTAACCGACCGCCGCGAACGACGACGTCAGCACGACCCGCCTGGCGCCCGCGTCGCGCGCGGCCCGCAGGACACGCATCGTTCCTTCGCGGGCGGGAGCGACCACCTGATCGGGATCGTCGGTCTGGATCATCGGAAAGGCCGTGTGGTGGACCTCCTCGCAGGCCGCCGCCGCGGCAGCCCACCCCTCATCGGCGGTCAGCTCAGCGACGACGACCTCCAGATCGCTGTCATCCGCATCACCGCGCCGCACCGCCACACGCACGTCGGCCTCGCTCGCCAGGGAGCGAACCGTCGCGCGCACGCGACGCCCGTCGCGCAGCAGCGCGGCGATCAGCTGCGTGCCCACATAGCCCGACCCGCCGGTCACCAACACCCGTCTCATCGCAGCACCATCTCTTCCAAGCGGGGGTACATGTCCTGCACGCGCAGGTTCGCCTCGGCCTCCGCGTCGGCATCACCATGGTCGCGAGCGTCCCACAGCGCCGCCTTCGCGCGCAGATAGTCCAGATGCGTTCGCAGCGTCCCGATCTCAGCCTCGACCCGCTCGGCGTGACGCAACAGCAGATCGCGCTGCTCACCCGCCGCCGCGCGCCCAAGCTCACGGTTGGCCTGGTAGGTGCGCATGTCGTCGATCCCGACACCCATAGTGCGCAGGCACGCCAACGCCTGCAACGTATCGAGGTCTTCCTCTCGGTACCGGCGGTGCCCGCTGCTCGCGTCGCGCTCGATCGGTCCAATCAGCGCGACCTGCTCGTAATACCGCAGCGTCGGCCCATTCAGCCCGCTGCGCCGGGATACATCTTGGATCGTCAGAGCTGTCATACGAACAGCAAACCACACCTCAAGCGCTTGAAGTCAAGCTCGAAGACAATGGCCCGCCGTGTTCGGTTCGGGCTGCGACTGCAGCCCGGGCGCGGCGAGGACGTCGTTGACGATCTGCTCCATGTCGCTTTGGTTGCCCGCTTCGGCCAGCGTCCGTATGCGGCAAGCGGGAACAATTCCGCTTTGTCTCACTGTAAAGCCGAGAGGAGCTTTTTCATGCCTGGAATCACAGGGAAGGTCGTCGCCATCACCGGAGCGAGCAGCGGCATCGGCGAGGCGACCGCGCTGGAACTAGCCGCCCGGGGCGCAGCGGTGGTGCTTGGCGCCCGGCGCACCGACCGACTTGACGCATTGGCCGAACGGCTCGTCCCGAGGGGCACCGGCCCCTCCGAAGTCCCGCGACCCGATCCAGCGCGGACCGCGAGCCTGAAACGCTGAACCGCGTCTAACGTAAACCGGACAAAATTGCGCCGTTACTATCGGAGGGTCGAAGCGGTGCCCGACGGACGCGGGGGCTGGTCGTCCATCCTCATCGCCAACCGCTCAGCAACGCACGTTGGATGGTCGCAATCGTTGCACGGAAAGGGCTCGATGGCCTCACCTCGCGGGGTGCTCACACTGCTCCATTAGATCAGCTCTGCCAGGCGAAGGAGTCGTATGAGTGCGCTCTAGGAGTTCAGTCCCAGGAGGGACTCCTCGAGTCGCCGCGATGCCCCTTCGTGCATCCCGGGTACCACGTGGCCGTAGACCGTGAGCGTGAAGCTCGGGTTGCTGTGGCCGAGACGCTCGCTCACCACTTTGGGATGCTCGCCCGCCGCCAACATGAGCGTGGCCATGGTGTGCCGGAGCCCGTGCAAA
>JALYTU010000235.1 GCA_030854125.1 Actinomycetota bacterium
GCGCCGGGGCGGCAACGCGGTTGACGCCGCGGTGGCGACGGCGAGCGCGCTGGGGGTGACGATCCCGTTCGTGGCCGGCCCGGGCGGCGGCGGCTTTATGGTCATCTACAACGCGCGCACGCACCGCGTGACCACGATCGACGGCCGCGAGGCATGCCCAGCCGCGTGCACGCCGACGATGTTCACCGATCCGATGACCGGCAAGCCGATGGACTACACGACGGCGTCCAATCAGCCGCTCTCAACCGGCGTGCCGTCGATGGTCGCCACCTGGGATCGGGCCCTGAAGCTCTACGGCAACCGCACGCTGGGCCAGGATCTGCAGCCGGCGATCGGCGTCGCGCGCCGCGGCTTCCGGGTCAACTTCGACTTCAACCAGCTCGAGCAGTCCGGCCTGCCCACCCTGCAGGCCTACACGGCGAGCCGCAAGCTGCTGCTCGCCCCGGGGGGCCAGCCGTTGCCGGTGGGCACCCTGCTGCGCAACCCGGACCTGGCGCGGACCTACGCGCTGATCGCCCGCGACGGCGCCAAGGCCATCTACAACGGCCCGATCGGCCGGGCACTGGTCGGAGCCGATGACCATCCCGTGCTCGCCCCCGGCACGACGATCATCACCAACCCGGGAATCATGAGCATGAAGGACCTGCGGTCCTACCGGACGCGGGTGCTCGCCCCGACCCTGGTCAGCTACCGCGGCCTGAAGATCTACGGGATGGCGCCGCCCTCCAGCGGCGGTTCGACCGAGGGTGAGATCCTCAACATCCTCAGCGGGTTCCGGCTCGGCTCCGAGCCGCGGGCGACCGCGCTGTTTCACTACCTGGAGGCCTCGCGTCTGGCCTACGCGGACCGCAACCACTACGTCGGCGATCCCCGCTACGTGCACGTGCCGCTCGGCGCTCTGCTGGACCCGCGCTTCGCGGCCCTGCGCCGCTGCCAGATCACCAGCACGGCGCTGACCTCGCCGGTGGCTCCCGGGACGCCGTTCGCACCCTACCCGGGGTGCTCGACGGGCACGATGCAGGCCCAGTCGGCCTCCCCGGAGGCCCACCACACCAACAACATCGTCACCGTCGACGGGCGGGGCGACATCGTCGCGTACACGAACACGATCAACTTCTTCGGCGGCAGCGGGCAGGTCGTGCCCGGCTACGGGTTCCTGCTCAACGACGAGATGACCGACTTCGACTTCGCGCCGGCCATGCCCGGTGCCTATGACCCCAACCTGCCCGCGGGCGGCAAGCAGCCGCGCTCGAGCATGGGTCCGGTGATCGCCACGCGCCACGGCCGGCCGGTGTTCGCGATCGGCGCGGCCGGCGGTTCGACGATCATCACCACGGTCACGCAGACGCTGATCAACCACGTGGACTTCGGCATGCCGCTCCCCGCGGCCCTTGCCGCGCCCCGGGTCAGCCAGTCAAACTCGTCCTCGAACACCTCACTGGCCGAGCCCGACTTCTACACCAGCCCCGTGGCCCAGCAGCTGACCAACCAGTTCGGAGAGAAGTTCAAGCTCGCCACCGGCCCGATCCTCCCGCTGGACAGCTACCCGGGCGACGCAACCGCGCTGCAGATCCTCGGCGGCGGCCACGCGGAGGCGATCGCCGAACCGACGCGGCTGGGCGGCGGCAGCGCGCTGGTGGTCAGCTCACGCCGCTGAGCGCGGGACCGTCTCGGTGTGCCGGTTCCCCGGGGCCGGCCCGCGTCGTCAGTCGCGGATGACGGCGCCGGAACCCGCGAGCTCGGCGAGCGCCTCCCGCGAGTCCCCGGCGTCGATTCCCCGGATCGCCCCAGACTCGATCGTCACGATCAACCCCTCGCGCAGCGCGTCGGCGGCGGTGTGGCGCACGCAGTAGTCGGTCGCCAGCCCGACCACGGTCACGGCCACGACCTCCTCCTCGCGCAGCAGCTCGCGCAGCAGATCGCTCTCGAACGCTGAGTAGCCGTCGGCATCGATCGCGATGCCGGTGTCGATCACGGCGTCGATCGCGGAGCGGTCCAGCTGGTCGGAGAGCTGGGCGCCCGGGGTGTCCTGGACACAGTGCTCGGGCCACGGGCCGCCCTGGGCCTTAAAGCTCGAGTGATCGGCGGGGTGCCAGTCCCGGGTGGCGATCACCACATCGAAGCGGGAGTCGGCGGCCAGCGCGTTGATCGGGGCGATCACCTGATCGCCGTCGGGCACGGCAAGCGCACCGCCGGCCAGGAAGTCGTTCTGAACGTCGACGATCAGCAGAGCAAGGGCCATGCCAGGGGCGTTACCCGAACCCTCGTCGGCGCAAAAGTCCGATCGGACAAACCACCGAAGAACCGTGGTGTGATGCTCAGCGACGCTTTCTGACTCAGAGTCGGACTCGTCGGCGGTAAGGTCCGATACCTCCGTGGGCTCTGTCACTGACCTCATCAGCATCGTTGACGCCGATCCCGACCTCGGCGATCTGCTCGATCCGGCCGAGTGCGAGCGCGCGCGCCGGGAGGCGCTGACGCGGGTCAGGCACCTGTCGGTGGGGAGCTGGAACGTAACCGGCGCCGTCGAGCCCAACGTCCATCATCGCGGCTTCATGATCATCTCCGGCCTGCTCTCGCGGGAGGTCAACGTGCTCGAGCGCACCTGCGTCGAGCTGCTCGGTGTCGGAGATGTGCTGCGCCCCTGGCAGTGGGATGAGGAGGGTTCCCACGTCCGCGCCGAGATCGGCTGGAACGTGCTCGAGCCCACCGATCTCGCGGTGCTCGACCACGGCCTCGTCACCCGCATGAACCCCTGGCCCGCACTCGGGCTGGAGCTGTTCGCACGCGGGACACGGCGGGCGCATGCGATGGCCATCTCGCTGGCCATCGCCCACCATCCGCGGGTCGACGATCGCCTGATCCTGACCCTCTGGCACCTGGCCGAGCGCTGGGGACGTGTGCGCCCGGAGGGGATCGTCGTGCCGCTGCCGCTCTCCCACCAGCGCCTGGCACATCTCGTCGGAGCACACCGGCCCTCGGTCACGACGGCGATCGGGGATCTGGTCCGCACCGGCTCGCTGAGCCGGGGCGAAAAGGGCGGCTGGGTCCTACACGGAGCACCGCCCGACGCCCTGCGCCATCACCGCCTCGCGGCCGCAATGACCTGAGGGGCGCCGGGCGGCGCCCGGCGCTCAGCGAATCGCGCCGTGCCGGCTGCCCGTCCCGAGCCCGCGGCGGTTGCCGACCAGAACGACGACGGCGACCAGCGCGAGCAGGAAGATGAGCGGGTGGACGAGCAGTCCGCCGAGGACCGCCAGGACGAGCAGGAGCACTGCGATGGTGAGAAGCATGGTGACCTCCAGGTTGTTGGTTATCTGGAAGTAACCCGGGTTGGGGTGATCGGCCACTGACACCGGTCTGGTTATGGACGTCCGTATGCGGACACGAGGCGAGGACCCACGCGGGCGCGGGGGGTATCTGGTGCAGTGCCCCCCTGCCGAAAGCGAGATCCGTCATGTCCTTCATGAAGTGTTCACGGTGCGGCCTTTCGGTCGGCCTGCGGGTCCAGTACCTCACCCTGCAGCACTGCCCGCGATGCATGGCAAAGCGCGGCATCTCGGTGCCGATGACGATCACCGAGGAGGAATCAACACCAGTCCGTCCAGACCGCGTCCGCGCCGGACGCCACCGCAAGCTCCACGGAGAGAGGGTGGAACCGCCGGTCTGATCCGCGCGCCGCCGGCACCCGAGCACGAAGCCGCCCTCGACGCACGGGTATGTTTGCCACAATCGTTGACGCCAAGAGTGGGAGAAGCCGCGATGTCGATCGAGCCGGGCACGTATGCACTGGGACCCGAGAACGCCACGCTGACCCTCCGCACCGGGCGGCGGGGAGCGATCGCCAAGGTCGGGCACGACCTGCGAATCGAGGTCGAGGCGTGGCGCGCCACGGTGACGCTCGACGGTGATCCATCGCAGGCGGTCCTCGAGCTCACCGCCGATTCCCATTCGCTTCGGGTTCGCGAGAGCAGCGGCGGTATGAAGTCGCTGGATGCCGATGATCGCGCGGGGATCGAGCAGACCATCAATCAGGAGGTGCTCAAGGGCACGGCGATCGTCTTTCGGTCACGCGAGGTGTCCTGGGCCGACAACCGCGGGCTGTTCGTGACCGGCGACCTGGAGCTGTCGGGCGCCACCCGTCCGATCTCATTCGACCTGCAGGTGGGCGATGACGGCCAGGTCTCGGGCAGCGCCGTCGTCAAGCAGACCGACTGGGGCATGAAGCCGTACACCGCGCTGTTCGGCACTCTCAAGGTCTCCGACGAGGTCCACGTCTCGATCGCCGGCCGCCTGGCCTCCATCTGATCGCGGCCTGCGCCTCAAGCCGTGAGGCGGGCGCGCAGCGCCTTGCGATCGATCTTGCCCACCGGCGTGAGCGGCACGGCGTCGATCACGTGGACGGTGCGCGGGTACTTGTAGCCGCCGATTCGCTCCCGGGCCCATGCGACCAGCTCCGCCGGGGTCAGCGCGGAGCCGTCGACGAGGGACACGAACGCAACGACCTCCTCGCCGTGGCGCTCGTGGGGGTGGCCGATCACGCCGGCGACCGAGACCGCGGAATGCTCGAGCAACGCGTCCTCGACGTCGCGCGGGTAGACGTTGAAGCCGCCGCGGATGATCAGGTCCTTCTTGCGATCGACGATGAACAGGTAGCCGTCCTCGTCCTGATAGCCGACGTCGCCGGTGTACAGCCACCCGTCCTGGATCGCGTCGGCCGTCGCCTCGGGCGCGTGCCAGTAGCCCCGCATGACGCCTGGCGAGCGGGCGGCGATCTCGCCGGCCTCGCCGGCGGGCAGCGCCTGACCGTCGTCGGTGACGACCCGCACCTCGCAGCCGGGCACGGGCAATCCGACCGATCCCGACCGCTCGCGGCCGACGGGGTTCGAGGAGATCAGCGCGCCGGTCTCGGTCAGCCCGTAGCCCTGACGGATCGACACTGACGGGACCCGCCGGCAGAACTCAGCCGCGACGTCAGGGGCGAGCGGCGCGCCCCCCGAGGTGACGAAGCGCAGAGAGGAGAGGTCGTGCTCCTCGAGCGGCTGCCCGAGCAGGATCTGCAGCATCGAGGGGACCACAGCCGAGATCTGCAACCCGTGCTCGGCGACCAGGGCCGGGAAGGCGACGGGATCAAACCAGCGCAGCAGGACGGCGAACCCCGGATCGGGGTGATGCATCCCCGAGATCGTGACGAGGATGCCGTAGGCGTGGGAGAGCGGCAGGGTGCCCAGCCCGCGGGTGATGCCGGGCACGTAGGCCGACTGATGGGCGGCCGTGCCGGTGTAGTGCAGGTTGGCGTGGCTGAGCATCACGCCCTTGGCCCGGCCGGTCGTGCCGCCGGTGTAGAGCAGCGCGGCGAGATCGTCATCGCCG
>JALYTU010000236.1 GCA_030854125.1 Actinomycetota bacterium
CGGTGACATCTCCCCCACCGTCGGGATCACCGGCACCCCGGTCATCGATCCCCGCACCGACACCCTGTACGCGGTCGCTGACCTGCGCTCGGGAGCATCGGCCCGCCACACGCTGTTTGCGCTCGACGCCCGCACCGGGCGCCGCCGGTTCGCCCGCAGCGTCGAGCCGCCGAGCGACCCGCTCAACCAGCTGCAGCGCGAGGGGCTGGCGCTGGACGCAGGCCGCGTCCTGATCGGCTTCGGCGGAAACGACGGCGACTGCGCCCAGTACCGGGGCTTTTTGGTCAGCGCCCCGGCCGCCAACCGGGGGGGCCAAACACGATCTACGCCGTCCCCACCAGCCGTGAGGGGGCGATCTGGTCGGGCGGCGGCGCCCCGGCGGTTGACCGCTCCGGCAACGTCTTCGTGCCGACCGGCAACGCCGCCAACGGCCCCGGCCAGGCCTATGACCACGGCGACACGCTGGAGAAGCTCAGTCCCACGGGCGTCCAGCGCGATTTCTGGGCCCCGGCGAGCTGGGCGCGCGACAGCGCCGCCGACGCCGACCTGGGGTCGGTGTCCCCCGTGCTGCTGCCCGGTCACCTCGTCTACCAGGGCGGTAAGAACGGTCGCGGTTATCTCGTCTCGACCCGACATCTCGGACACATCGGCGGGGAGCTGTTCAGCGCACCGGTCTGCACGAGCTTCGGCGCTGACGCGTACGCCTCCGGAACCCTGTTCGTGGCCTGCACGGAGGGCATCCATGCCCTCACGGTCAAGACCGCCGCGCACCGCTTCGTCAATCGCTGGGCCGGCCCCTCGGACGCCGACGGGCCTCCGATCCTCGCCGCCGGCCGGGTGTGGGTGACCTCGACCAGCGACTCGCTCCTGTATGGCCTGGACCCGAGGACCGGCGCGGTCCGCGCCCGCCAGAGCACCCCGGCGGCCTCTGGTGGGAGGCTGTTCCTGGCCACCGGTCAGACGCTCAACGCCTACACAATCGGCACCGTCGCTTTGCACCGGCGATGATCGGCGGCGGCGATGCGCCGGCGTTGAGCCTCGATCACGTCCAGCTCGCCGCCCCGCCCGGCTGTGAAGCCGCCGCACGGCGCTTCTACGGTGAGCTGCTCGGCCTGGTCCAGGTCGACAAGCCCTCCCGGCTGCGGGCCCGCGGCGGGGTCTGGTTCGCGCTTGGCGACGGGCGCGAGCTGCACATCGGCGTCGAGGACCCGTTCGTCGCCGCCGCCAAGGCCCATCCGGCACTGAGCACGGGTGATACCGAGGCCCTGAGCGCGCTCGCCGAGCGGCTGGGGGGCGCCGGGGCGCCCGTGCACTGGGACACGGCGCTGCCGGGCGTCACGCGCTTCTACACCGAGGACCCGTTCGGCAACCGACTCGAACTGGTGGCCCGGCCGGTTGAGTCCGGGCGTTCGCCCCCGATCTAGGCAGCGATCGGGAGGCGCGTCGCAGGCATCGACACCGCGCCCCGGGGCCGACCGATCGAGGCTTGGAAAAGATCGTCCATATACGCACATCATTTCCAAGCCTCAGGCAGTGTCAGCGCCTACGTCCGCGTACGCAACCGAGGTGCCCGGGCGAAACAGCGAGCGGCTCTGACTCAGGCCGCCTTGAGCTCCTCAGACTCGTGTTCGCCGCTGCCCCGTACGCGGGGCCCGTGGTAGGGGCCGGGTTTGGGGCGCGCCTTGCCGCCCGGGAAGGCGAGGCGGAGGATTGTCCGCTGCACCATCCCGAGCTGCTGGTGAAACGGGCCGGAATTGTAGGGCAGCCCGTAGCGCTCGCAGATCTCGCGAACCCGGGGGGCGATCTCGCCGTAGCGGGTGCTCGGCATGTCGGGGAACAGGTGGTGCTCGACCTGATATCCGAGATTGCCGCTGATCACGTGAAACATCGGCCCGCCGTCGATGTTGGCCGCACCGAGCAACTGGCGGACATACCAGCCGCCGCGGGTCTCCTCGGCCGTCTCCTCCTGGCTGAAGACGTACGTCTGGTCGGGGAAGTGCCCGCAGAAGATGATCGCATAGGACCAGACGTTGCGGATCAGGTTGGCGGCGACGTTCGCCGTCAGCGTACGGCGAAACGGCTCGCGGAACGCGCGCCGGGCGACAAGCTGGCGCAGCAGCGGATCCGGACTACCCTTGCGCTGCGCCTTACGGGCCAGCCGCTTGGCCCTGCGGCCCAGTCCGGTGGCACCATCCTCCGGCCGGGCGCGGGCGGAGAGGACCGCGGCTTCGACGGCAAGCATCACGGCACCGCTGATCAGCGGCCAGCCGATGTAGTCCTTGACGATCTGGGCCCGGGCCTTGCCGGCGATCCCCTGCAGATCCTTGCCGACCTCCTTGAGATCCTTCTCGCCGTTGCGCAGCGCCTCGAGGTCGATGTCGTGCACGGCAACACCCCACTCGAACAGCGCGGCCAGCATCAGGTTGTAGATCGGTTGCAGCAGATAGACCGGATGCCATTTCTGGCTCGGGTCGATCCGCATGATGTCGTAGCCGAGATCCTTGTCCTTGCCGCGAATGTTGGTGTAGGTGTGGTGGATGAAGTTGTGGGAGTGACGCCAGGACTCGGCGGTCGAGGCGGTGTCCCAGTCCCAGGCCCGGGAGTTGATGACCGGGTCGTTCATCCAGTCCCACTGGCCGTGCATGACGTTGTGGCCGATCTCCATGTTCTCAAGGATCTTCGACATCCCGAGGGTGGCGGCACCCAGCAGCCACGGCGCGCGCCAGCGCGAGGCGATCAGCTCGGCGCGGCCCATCAACGCCAGCCGGCGCTGGAAGGCGATCATCGAGCGGATGTAGGTGGCGTCGCGGTCGCCGAGGTCCCCCTTGACCTGCTCGTGGAGCTCGTCGAACTCCTTGCCGATCGCCTCGATCTGCTCCGGAGTGAGCCGGTGCAGAGGGTTCTCGACTGGGTCGACGGCCTCGGCGATCGGGCTGTGCCCGTTCTGAATGGCGGTGCTCATGCGGTCTCCTTTGGATGGCGCTCGTCGCGCGGGCGGCAGTCGGGTCGCGTCAGATTCACAGCTCGATCTCGATCGGGCCTTCGGGGGCGTGGATACAGGTGCGGATGACCTCGCCCTCCTCGCCGTGGACCTTGCCGGTCCGCAGGTCGCGCACCCGCCCGGAACGCAGCTCGCCCACGCAGGTATGGCAGATGCCCTCACGGCATCCGTAGGGCAGCTCCAGGCCCGCCTCCTCGCCGGCGACGAGGATCGGCTGGCTGCCGTCGGACTCGGCCTCGGTGTCAGAGCTCAGGAAGCGGATCGTGCCGCCCTCTCCCTCGTCGCCGTCACCGAGCCCGAGCTTGGGCTGAAAGCGCTCCATGTGCAGGTGCTCGTCCAGGCCGGCCTGCTCAAAGTGTTCGCCGAAGGCGTCGAGCATCTCCGTCGGGCCCGAGATGAAGGTCTCGCGCTTCTTCCAGTCCGGGCAGAGCCGGTCGAGGTCGCCCGGTGACATGCGCCCGTTCTCGCCGGTCAGCTGCTCGTGCAGGGTAAAGCCGGTGTGGCGGTCGGCCAGGGAGCGCAGTTCGGCTCCGAAGATGACCTGCTCGCTGGTGCGCGCCGAGTGCAGCAGGATCGCGTCGGACAGCTCGTCGCGCTCGGCCAGGTTGCGGACCATGCTCATGATCGGCGTGATGCCGCTGCCGGCGCTGATGAACAGCAGCTTGGCGGGCAGTGGGTCAGGCAGCAGGAACTCGCCCTCGACGCCGCCCAGCGACACGATCGTGCCCTGCCGTCCGTGGCGCACCAGGTACGGCGATACCTTGCCCTCGTCGACGTTCTTGACCGTGATCGAGATCAGCCCGTCCTCACGCGCCGGATCGGAGGTGAGCGAGTAGGCGCGCCAATGGCGTACACCCTTGATGTCAAGGCCGATGCGCAGGTACTGGCCTGGCTCGTGACCGCCCCAGCGATAGCCGGGCTTGATCAGCACCGTCGCGGCATCCGGGGTCTCTGAGTCGATGTCCTCGATCCGCCCCCGCAGCTCGCGCGTGGACCACAGCGGGTTGAACAGCTCCAGGTAGTCGTCGGGAAGCAGGGGCGAGCTGAACGCGGCCAGTGCGTCGAGGACCCGCCGTTGGATCGGATGGACGTTCGGTCTCGCTCCACGTTCAGGCATCTTCTCTGGCTCCTCTTACCCAAGAGTAATATCCGCTTCGGTAGTTTTCTACACTAAGTGACTGCGCAACGCGTACAGGGCCCCGGCGCTCCTCGTCGATCGACCCGCCGGGCGGGCACCCGGGGAGTTCCCCGTTCGGTGCGCGAACCGCTGATCCTTGCCGTGGCCGGACAGGTGTTTGCCGAGGATGGCTATGAGCGCGCATCGATGGACCGTATCGCCGCGATGGCTGACCTGTCCAAGCCGATGCTGTATGCGTACTTCGGCTCCAAGGAGGGCCTGTACTCGGCCTACATCGAGCTGACCGGCGGGGAGCTCGTCGAGCGCCTGATCGCGGCCGATCGCGGCGCCGCGCACCCCGAGCGCATCCGCGCCGTGACGGCCGAGTTCCTGGCCTTCGTCAGCGAGCAGGGCAACGGCTGGCGGGTCCTGTTCGCGGAGATGAACGCCAGCCGGCCGCTGGTCGAGATCGTTGCGCAGCTACGGGCCCGGATCGTCACCGAGGTGCGGACGATGCTCGAAGGGTCCGGCCGCCGGGCCGGTCTGCAGCCGCCCGCCTCGGAGGGAGTCGCCGAGGCGATCGTCGGCGCCGGTGAGTCGCTGGCCAACTGGTGGATCAAGCACCCCGAGGTGGCGCGCGACGACGTGATCGGCTGGTACGCCGGGCTCGCCCAGGCGGCGGTCACGGCGGCCGTCCCGAGCGTCCGGTAGGCAGGTCTGTTCAGTCGAGCAGATGCTCGAGCCCGATCACCGGGGAGCGCGGCAGACCGGCCACGCGCCGCACGGCCAGCAGCACGCCGGGCATGAAGGACTCGCGGTCGACCGAGTCATGACGGATGGTGAGCGTCTGCCCGACGTCACCGAGGATGACCTCCTGGTGGGCAACGAGCCCGGGGAGTCTGACGGAGTGGATCGGGACCGGGGCGCCGTCGCTCGCGCCGTCCGTTTCGCGCGCAGCCTGCATCAGCGCTGCGGTGCGAGTCGCCGTCCCGCTCGGGGCATCGAGCTTACGGTCGTGATGCAGCTCGATGATCTCGGCCGCGCGCATGTGACGGGCCGCCTCGGCGGCGAAGCGCATCATCAGCACGGCGCCGATCGCGAAGTTGGGGGCCACGAAGACATTGGCGCCCGCGCCCCGGAACGCGTCGAGCTCGGCGGGGTCATAGCCTGTGGTCCCGATCACCACGTGCACGCCGGCGGCGACCGCCTCGCGGGCATTGGCCAGCGCGGTGACGGGGATCGTGAAGT
>JALYTU010000237.1 GCA_030854125.1 Actinomycetota bacterium
CGCGCCGGCGCGAGGTCCGGGTGCGGCGCGAGATGCGGGTCGGATAGCGACGGGCCAGACGGGCGATCAGGTCGCGGGCGGCGATCATCTCCCCCGTCGTGTAGCGGGCGAAGTCCTTCTCGCGCAACAACTCGACGGTGCTCCATGCCGCCGGCACCGGCTCCGCGTCGGGGTCGGCGGCCGCGCCACCGGTATCGGGCATGCCCATGCTCGGCAGAGCGGCGCGCTCGATCGCTCCCAGCTCCGACAGCGGGTTGTCCGCGCTGGGAGGGCGCCCATCGCCGAACACGGCGACGAAGGCGAGCTCGAAGCGCTCGAGATCGGCTCGGTTGGCGCACAGCACCGCGCGCAGCGCCAGTCGTGCATCCGCCCGCGAGGCGGCATCGATCGCGTCCAGAGCCCGGTGCGCATGGATCAGCTCTCCGACGCCGACCCGCGAGCCCAGAGCGCGCAGGACGCCGGTCAGGTCACCGAGCCGAATCGTGACCGTGGCCGCCGCCGTCGCGAGCTCTGAGTCAGACACCCTCCAGCACCCCTCGCTCGCGGACCCGCAGGAGGTCCTCGTGGACCTTGAGCGCCACCCCGAGCGTGTCATCGAGGCTTGCCCCGCTCCCGAGGGCGAGCAGCGCCTGGGCCCAGATGATGGTCTCCCCCACCCCGGGCAGCTTGTAGAGGTCGCCCTGCTCGCGCAGCTTGCCGACCGCCTCGACCACCCGCGTGGCGATCCGCTCGGGGACCTCGGGGAGCCGGGCGTGCACGATCGCTCGCTCGCGTTCAGCGGTCGGGTAGTCGATCCAGTGATACAGGCAGCGGCGCTTGAGCGCGTCATGCAGCTCACGCGTCCGGTTGGAGGTGAGGATCACGACCGGACGGCGGCGCGCAGTGATCGTGCCCAGCTCGGGAACGGTCACCGCGAAATCCGAGAGGAACTCGAGCAGGAAGGCCTCGAACTCGTCATCGGCGCGATCGATCTCATCGATCAGGAGGACGACCGGATCCGACGGGTCGGCCTCCAGTGCCTCCAACAGCGGGCGGCGCAGTAGGAAGCGGCGATCGAACAGCTCGCCCTCGTCGACCCCGCCCTCGGCCGCGCGCAGCGCGAGCAGCTGCCTAGCGTAGTCCCAGTCATAGACGGCGTGGTGGACGTCGATCCCCTCGTGGCACTGCAGGCGGATCAGCCGGGCGCCGAGCGCGGCCGACAGGGCGCGAGCCACCTCGGTCTTGCCGACCCCGGCCTCGCCCTCGAGCAGCAGCGGCGACTGCAGGACGACGGCCAGATGGACGGCGAGGGCCAGTGGCCGATCAGCCAGGTACCCCTGGGTGGCGAGAGCCGCGCCCGCGGACTCGACCGAGTCGATCTCCGTGGGCGCCGGCGTCGCCGCGTCGTCGGGCGGCATCACGTCTGGCACAGGATCAACAACTACCCGGCGGCCCGCTCCAGCGCCCGGCGGCACATCACGCGCGCCAGGTGACGCTTGTAGTCGGCGCTGGCGTTGAGGTCGGCGGGAGGGTTGGTCTCATCCGCCGCCAGCTCGGCCGCACGGGCGATGTTCTCGGGCGTCAGCTCCTGACCCCGCAGTGCGTCTTCGACCGCGGTCGCGCGCAGCGGAACCGATCCCATGTTGGTCAGCCCGACCCGCACGTCCTCGCAGCTCTGGCCTGACCGCTTGACCACCGCGCAGACCGCGACCATCGCCCAGTCCTCGCTGCGGCGGTTGAACTTCTGGTAGCCGTGGCCATAGCCCTCGAGCACCGGCACGCGGATCTCGGTCAGCACCTCCTCGGCGCCGACGGCGGTGGTCAGGTAATCCTGGAACAGATCCGCGGCGGCCACGGTGCGCTGACCGTCAGGGCCGTGGAGGGTGACCTCGGCCCCCGTTATGAGCATCGCCGCGGGCAGATCGGAGGCCGAGTCGCCGTGGGCCAGCGAGCCGCCGATTGTGCCGCGGTTGCGCACCTGGGGATCGGCGATCGTCCCGGCCACCGTGGAGATCACTCCGAGCTCGGGCGAATGCTCCAGGACGGCGTGCGGGGTCATCGCGCCGATGCGCCAATCGCCATTCTGGCGCTGGACGCTGTGCAGCCCCGGCACCTTGCGCAGGTCCACCAGCAGCGACGGCGCCGCCAGGCGGAGCTTCATCAGCGGGATCAGCGAGTGCCCGCCGGCCAGCAGCTTGGCGTCCTCGCCGTTCTCCTGCAGCTCACGGATCACCTCCTCCAGGGACTCGGGCGCGCGGTACTCGAACGCGGCGGGAATCATGCCGCACCTCCCTTGGCTTCGGCGATTGCCTCCCAGACCCGCATCGGGCTGAGGGGCATGTTGATAAATTCGACGCCGAGCGGGCGCAGGGCGTCGAGCACGGCGTTGGTGACCGCTGCCGAGGCGGCGATCGTGCCCGCCTCGCCGACGCCCTTGACCCCGAGCGAGTTGACCGGCGACGGCGTCTCGGTGCGGTCGAGCTCAAAGCTCGGCAGCTCGGCGGCGGTGGGCAGCGCGTAGTCGACGAAGGTGCCGGTGACCAGCTGCCCCTCGTCGTCGTAGTGGATGCGCTCGTAGAGCGCCTGGCCGATCCCGTAGGCGACGCCACCGTGGATCTGACCGTCGATCAGCATCGGGTTGATGGCGCGGCCACAGTCATCGACGGCGACGTAGCGCACGACCGTGACCTTGCCGGTGTCGGCATCGACCTCGACGATGCAGGCGTGGGCACCGAACGGGAAGACGAAGTTCTCGGGGTCATAGAACGTCGTCTCCTCCAGGCCGGGCTCCATTCCCTCCGGGACGGCGCCGATGTAGGCAATCCCCGCGATGTCGGCCATCGCCATCCCCTTATCCGGCGAGCCCTTGACCGAGAACTTGCCGTCGGCGACCTCGATGTCCTCCGGAGCGGCCTCGAGCTCGGCGGCGACGATCTTCTTGGCCTTGGCGACCACCTTGTCCGTCGCGCGGGCGACCGCCTCGCCGCCGGTGGCCAGCGAGCGCGAGCCGTATGTGCCGCGGCCCTCGGGGCCGGTGGCGGTGTCGCCGTGAATGACCTCGACGACCTGCGGATCGACCCCGAGCTTGTCGGCGACGATCTGCGCCATCGCCGTATCCAGTCCCTGGCCGTGGGGAGAGGTGCCGGTGTAGACGGTGACCGCGCCGGTGTTGTGGACGCGGATCATCGCCGACTCCCACAGCCCGGCCTGCACGCCGACCCCGGCCGGGCCGGTCACCCGCGAGGGAGCCAGTCCGCAGATCTCGGTGTAGGTGCAGAACCCGATCCCGCGGTGGATCCCCTGGGCGCGCAGCTGCTCCTGCTCCTGCTGGAAGGCAGCGACGTCGACATGCTGCAGCAGTGTGTCCAGGGTCTTGACGTAGTCGCCGGAGTCATAGACGACGCCGGTGGCGACCGCGGCCGGGAAATCCTCCTTGGGGATGAAGTTCTTGCGCCGGATCTCCAGCCGGTCGATTTCGAGCTCGTGGGCCATCGCGTCGAGCGTGAGCTCGAGCATGTGGGTGGCCTCAGGCCGTCCCGCGCCGCGGATCGCGTCGGTGGGGCACTTGTTGGTGAACACGCCGGTGATGTCGGTCTGGACGTTGGGGATCTTGTAACAGCCGCCCATCACGAACGCACCCAGCGACGGGATCAGCGGGGTCAGCAGCATGTTGTAAGCCCCGAAGTCGGCGATGATCTTCACGTGGAAGGCCGTGATCGTGCCGTCTGACTTGGCCCCCATCTTCGTGTAGGCGATCTGGTCGCGGCCGTGGTGGGAGACCGCCATGTTCTCGCTGCGGGTCTCGATCCACTTCACCGGTCGCCCGACCTTGCGCGAGCACCAGCAGGCCAGCAGCTCCTCCCCGTAGACCTGCAGCTTGGAGCCGAAGCCACCCCCGACCTCGGGCGCGATGACCCGCACGTGATCCTCGGAGAGCCCGAGCAGCAGGGCCATGAACAGGCGCACGAAGTGCGGAACCTGGGTCGAGGTCCACAGCGTCAGTGAGCCCGCCCGGTAGTCGGCGAGCACGCCGCGCGGCTCGATCGGGGCACCGGCGATGCGATGGTTGACCACTCGCCGCTCCACGATCGTGTCGGCCTCCGCGAAGCCGGCCTCGACGTCGCCTCCGGGCAGTGACCACTCGTGGACCTTGTTGGTTCCGATCGAGTCGTGCACGAAGGGCGCGCCCTCCAGCGCCTCGTCGGGATCGACGATCGCCGGCAGCGACTCGTACTCGACGAGCACCTGCTCGGCAGCGTCGACCACCGCGTAGCGGTCGTCCCCGAGCACGACGGCAACGGGGTCACCGACATGATTGACGGTGCCGCGCGCGAGCGGCCAGTGCTCGGGGTTCTGCACCTCGACCCCGGGCGGGACCCAGGCACAGGGCAGCGGACCGCCGAGATCGGACATGTCCTCGCCGGTGAACACAGCGTGCACGCCCGGATAGTCGGCGGCGGCCGACGTGTCGATCGAGACGATCTTGGCGTGCGCCTCGGGTGAGCGGACGATCGCCGCCCACAGCGTGCCGGGCAGCGAGATGTCGTCGACGTAGCGGGCGCGGCCGGTGATCAGGCGCGGGTCCTCCTTGCGCCGCATGGCCTGGCCGACGTGGCCGGTGGGCGGATCGCCGACGATGCTCATGCCGATACCTCCGAGGCGCTCTTGCTCGCCGCGTCGAGCACGGCCTTGATGATGTTGTGGTAGCCGGTGCAGCGGCAGAGGTTGCCCTCCAGTGCATGACGGACCTCGTCCTCGCTGGGGTTCGGGTTCTCGCTCAGCAGCGCCGTCGAGGCCATGATCATGCCCGGGGTGCAGTAGCCGCACTGCAGGCCGTGGTTGTTCCAGAACGCCTCCTGCATCGGGTGCAGGTCGTCCTCGGTGCCCAGCCCCTCGATCGTGGTCACCTCGGCGCCATCGGCCTGGACGGCGAGGACGGTGCAGGACTTGACCGCCTCCCCGTTCATATGGACGGTGCAGGCTCCGCAGTTGGAGGTGTCGCAGCCGACGTGAGTGCCGGTCAATCCGAGTTGGTCGCGCAATGCGTGGACCAACAGCAAGCGAGGCTCGACCGCGAGGTCGTGCTCGACGCCGTTGACGTTGAGGGCCACGTTGACGGTGCTGCTCATCGATCTCTCTCTCCTTCGTCGCCTGGAACTCTCCAGAGCCCACACTACTCCACCCTCATGCACCACCCGACGGGCGGGTCGCCACCTCACAAAGCGGTCCTCCCGGCCCACACCGGCGGCACCGGGTTGCCGATGTGCAGGGTCTTCGTGGCTATTCAGTGCATGGGCAGAATGCCGGTCAGGGGGCCCGACGGTTGATCGCGCAACTGTCCTGCTA
>JALYTU010000238.1 GCA_030854125.1 Actinomycetota bacterium
GCGCTCCACGGGCCCGACGCCGATGCCCGGGCTGCGACGCCCACCGTCACGGCGACGACGGCGATCGTGACCATGGCGATCTTCGACGCCGCCCGGGAACGCCGGTTGGGTGTACCGGCACCGGAGCGACGTCGCCCGCGTGGACCGAAGTGTGGACGGAGACTCATCGAACGTTCCCTCTCGGCCCGCAGACCATGTTTGTGTGGTTCGGGCCCGACTGCAGCAGACAGATGGGCGACGTCGCCCACCGAGCCGGCGAGCGGATTGTCCTGTCCGACGGTCACATCCGCCCCGCTGCCGCCTTGGCGAGCGTGGTGACGATCGATGTCCCCGAGGTCGAACCCGGGAGGATGAGGCTGATGCGCACCACGGTCGAGCTCTTGAGGAACACGATCGTGGTGATGTCCGGGAGGTCGGCGCCGGCAATCAGGAATGCGGCGTCGCCGACGCCGCTGACGTCGTCGGGGGTGGAGCCACCGGTGAGGGTGCGCTGCTGGTCATACGTCATCCGGCTACCCGGATCGGCGCCGGTGGTGATCGACGGGCCACCGCCGGTCGCGCCGTACTCGCAAGTCAGCGTATTCGACACGGCGGGACCCGGATCGGCACCGAGAGCTGTCGTTGCCTCCTGCTGACTGATGAGGGTGCACGGGTCGACTGCCTTGGACGACCCACTGTCGCTCGACGACCCGGCGGCAGTGGACGCCGCCGACTGCAGAGCAGCTGCTCCCGGCGAGCCGCTCGCCGTGCCTCCTCCGCATGCAGCGAGCAACAGCGCCGATGTGAGCAGGGCGCCACACGCTGCGAAAACCTTGGGGCCTGTCATGTGAGTCTCCTCGAGGGTGGGTACATCGGGACGGCGTCGGTGATGCGATCGAGGGCGAAGTGCGCGGCGTCGTTGACGGCCTGGACCGCGGCCGACGATGGGCCCTGGAACACGCAGAAGCAGAGTTCTTCAGCAGGCAGGTAGGTCGAGTGCAAGTACCTGACCTCCCTGCCGTCGCACCCCGACTTGGCACAGGCCTGTACGACCCGTGCCACCGACGCCGCGAGCGACGCCTGCGCGGGGGACGGCAGGTAGCGCTCAACGAGGAAGGTCGAGCGGCGAGCGGTGGTCATGCCGGCGACGTTAGGCGTGCTGGGGGGGTTGCGCATCGGGGGAACTACGCAACTTTGCTCGCTGCGCTACGCGTCGTTCAGAGGGTCACCTGGGCGGCCAGCCGATTGGCCAGTTCGGTCCTGGAGCGCACGTCGAGCTTTCGGTAGATTCGGCCCAGATGGCTTTCGACCGTGCGCACGCTGATGAAGAGGTCACCGGCTACCTCGCGGTTGGTCTTCCCGAGCCCGACCAGCGCCGCGATCCGGCCTTCGACCGGCGTGAGCTCGCTGTCGGTGCCGTGCCGACCGCCGATGCTGGAGAGCTCGGCGCGGGCGGTTTCGGCCTGAATCGGAGTACCCAGCGTGGTGAAGTCAGCGTGTGCCACCTTCAGGTGGTGCCGGGCCTCGCTCCGGCGGCCGGCCCTTCGCAATACGGTGCCGAGCAGCAAGCGAGTCCGGGCTTTCTCGAACGGCATCGGCAGACGGTCGTGGTCGGTCATCGCCTGCTCCAGCGTCGTGATCGCCATCGGCAGGTCACCGTTGGTTGCGTACAGCAAGCCGTGGCAGCGAGCGGCCATCGCGGTAGCCCAGGGCAGGTGGTTGGCCGTGGCGCTGCTGTCGAGCTCGGCGACCAGCCGTTCGGCCTCGACGAGCTCGCCGATCGAGACCAGTGCCGCGACAGCGTCGGGGTGCAGCCGCATGATGGCGGGCTCGCCGATGTCGATGTCGTTGGCGATGGCCAGGGCGCGGCGGAAGTGGCCGGCGGCGAGCTCCGGGTTGCCGGCGGCCAGCTCGGTGAACCCGAGGCTGCGCAGGTAGAGCGCGACGGCGGAGACGTAGTCCAACGACTCGGCTTCCTCCAGATCGTTCTCGGCCAGCGCCCGCGCTTCGGTGAGCCGCCCGAGATGGGCGAGGACCAGCACGTGCGCTGAGGCCAGCGCCGGTACCCTGACGGCGATCCGCGTGGCGTGCTCGCGACCCTCGACTGCGTACTGCAGGGCCAGCGGGTAGTCACCGGCCCAGCATTCGAGCAGCGCCAGGTGACCGAAGACGTTGGGCAAGGCGCTGTCGTCGCCCTCGTCCATTGCGCTCGTCCGCACCGCGTGCAGCCAGCTGCGCGAGCCGTCGAAGAGGTCAACGACCTTCAAGCACATGCCCAGGCACATGCCGGCCCGTTGGCTGATCGGTGGCAGCTCGCCTTCGGCCTGCAACGCCTCCGCACGCTCCAGGGTCGACACCGACAAGCCGCGCCCGAGCCGGAGCCCATGCATCGCCACGTTGGTGAGCGCATTGGACAGCAGGTCCGCCGCGGGCGCCGGGCTGGCCTCCAACAGCTCGACTGCCTTCTGCGCATGGGCAAGGTCGAGTAGGGCGCCTGAGGGAGAGGTTTCCGCGAAGGTGGCGTGGCAGCGGGCGAGCAGCTCCGGATCATCACCTGCCTCCTGCATCGCCTGGTCGCACAGCCGGGCCACCGGCGCGTCGCCCTGCGCCCAGGACTCGATCGTGGCCAGCAGGAGCAGTCCTCGGACCCGGCCCGGACCCGGCGCGGACCGGTCGAGGCTCTCGGTGAGCAGCGTCCGCGCTCTGGCCGAGTCCCCGAGGAGGAAGCGGTACTCGGCCGCGCTGACCGTGCGTCGTGCCAACTCGTTGTCCGCGCCCGTGGGGGTGCGGCCGATGGCCAGCTCGGCCAGCTCCGCGGCGGCGTCGACGCTGCCCCTGGAGCGCGCGCGTCGAGCCGCAACGTCCAGCGCGGTAGCTACCGCCGCGCTCGGCCCGGACGACCCGAGGGCGGCGTGCCAAGCTTGCTCCTCCGGATCGGAGACCGTTTCCGCAAGACGTGCGTGCAGGAGGCGCCGATCTTCCGGAGTGAGATCGGCGTAGGGAATGGAGGCTATCAGCGGGTGGCTCACCCGGAGCCGTTCACCCTCCAGCTCCACGAGGCCGGCGGCAAGAGCCTCCGCCAAACCCACGTCGGCCTCCTCGGAAGTCCTCATCGCCGCCGCGACCAGGTTGACCGTCGGTTGTGCCAACGCAGACGTCACGAGCAGCAGTTGGCGAGCCGCAGGTCCCAGGCCGTGCAACCGCTCGGTGACGAGCAGCCGTACGTCGGCGGGCACGGTCAGCGGCTCGTCGGCCGCCGGTTCGCGTCCCCGGCGCTGGAGCGCCCGGGCCATCTCAAGGCAGATCAGCGGGTTCCCACCCGTGGCCTTGTGCAGGCGGGTGAGGGTTGGCCGGGACACCGTCCGGATGAGTCGGGTCTGGACGATCCGCTGTAAGGCGCCGATGCTGACCGGGCCGACGAGTAGCCGTTCCGCGGGCAGGCCCAACTCCCCCTCGTGAGCATTGCCGCTTGTGGGTCCGATCCGGCACGACGCGAGCACGCGCACGGGTTCGTCCTGAAGCCGCCGCAGCGCGAAGGAGAGGACCTTTGCTGAGCTGACGTCCAGCCATTGGATGTCGTCGATGGC
Source organism: Actinomycetota bacterium (assembly GCA_030854125.1). Lineage (GTDB taxonomy): Bacteria > Actinomycetota > Thermoleophilia > Solirubrobacterales > Solirubrobacteraceae > Palsa-465. Next base: position 3,567 of record JALYTU010000238.1, read on the forward strand.
CAGGAGCAGCGGCCCGCGCCGGGCAAGCGCCCGCAGGACGCCGAGCACGGCGACGGCCACCACCCTGTTGCCCGGAGCGCTTGCCGACGCGTCCGAAAGGAGCAGCGCCGCCGACAGCGCCTGCTGCTGAATCTCAGGCAGCTCCGTTAAGACCTCGGTGTCAAGCTCCTCGAGCAGGTCACCGAGTCCGGCGAAAGCCCAGGCTGCGTCGGACTCGCCGCAGCGGCAAGTCCATACCGCCGTCCCGCCGGAGCGGGCAGCGGCAACGGCTTCCGTCCAGATGGTGGACTTGCCGATCCCCGCCACGCCTTCGAGGATGAGGGAGGCCGGCCCGTCGGGCAGTCTGCTCACGAACCGCGCGACGGCCTGCAACTCCAGATCACGACCGACAATCGAGGCTGGACGGCGCAGTGCGCGTTCGACGTTATCCCAAGGTATGTGCACTGCGGTGGGCCGTTGGACATCCAGTAGAAGGGCATTTTGGACGGGGACATTCCGGTAGCCGAAGACCATCGTAGCCCTTGGCGGTGGTGTCGCCGTCGCTGTCGGCTTCTGGAGCGGCGAGCGCCAAATTTCCACGGTGATCCAGGGTGATCAGACCGGCAAGGAGTTCGAGATGCCTCCTCAGAGACCCTCCGCCAGGGGATCCTCAATTGTGACCGCCCGGCGCTCGCCGCCAACTGTTGGCGCCACCGCGTGAAGATCGAACCCAAAGAGGCGCAGTCCGGCATGGACCGAAGGCCCGAGCAGAAGCCCGATGACCAGGGTGCCGACGCCGACCGTGCCCCCCAAGAGGAAACCCAGTAGGCATGCCGAGGATTCGATGCCGCCGCGCACGAGCGCCACAGGGCGCCGCGTTCGCCGTGCCAATGCCAGCATGATGCCGTCCCGGGGGCCGGCGCCGAGCCGCGGCGCAATGTAGGCTCCGCTCCCGATGCCAAAGAGCAGCAGGGCGCCGGCGAGCATCGTAAAGCGCACCATCAGCGGCGCTGCGTTCGCATCGGGGATCCAGTCCCAGGAAATGACGCGGTCGATCCAGAAGCCGATCAGAAGCATGTTGCTGAGGGTGCCAACGCCAGGGCGGGTACCCAGCGACCAGGCGACGAGCAGGATGATCAGGCCGACGAGCTCGCTCGCCTGTCCAATCGTCAGTGGGGTGTGACGCGAAATGCCCTGGTGCAGTACGTCCCAAGGCGACAACCCCAAATGCGCCTGTAACGTCAGCGGAATGCCGACCCCGAAACAGAACAGTCCAGCCTGAAGGCTCAGGAAGCGAACTGCCATACGGGATCCGAGCAGGCGACGGATACCCTTGGTCCTTCGGGAGGGTGGCGTAGTGGTTGCGGACACGGCCACTCATCGTACGCGGGCGGTGTTCTGGTCGACCTTGGCAGCAAGCGCCGAGTTTGCGCCGGGGTACCGGAGCGGTTATGGGCCTGCCCCGCTTTGACGGACACCCTTCTTGGCGTGCACTGCCCGACTCGGGAACGCGTGCTCCGGTAAGACCACTTTGCCGAGAGTAGTGACTTACGAATTCCTGAGTCACTACTTTCCGGGCCAACGGCGCCGGAGCGGCGGCTTCTTGATGGCAATGCTGCGGTCCCCGTCGACGGGCCCGAGCGCCTCGACGGTAAACACCTACCTGCCCAGGTACGTGTCGCAATCCGTATTCGCGAGTCATTACTCTCCCGAAAACCAACGAGGATCAACGGGGGGCACGCCGGAGCCACACGCGGGT
>JALYTU010000239.1 GCA_030854125.1 Actinomycetota bacterium
GTGCTGGGCGTGCAGCGCGCGCGGCTCGTGGTCGATCGTGACGATCTGCTGCCCGCGCCGGCGTCGGCGGCGTTCGAGACGCTGCTGGCGCGACGCGAGGCGCGCGAGCCGGTGGCCTACATCCTGGGCCGGCGCGCGTTTCGCCGACTGGACCTCGCTGTGGACCACCGCGTGCTGATTCCGCGGCCCGAGACCGAGCTGCTGGTCGAAGTGGCGCTCGGGCTGCCGTCCGGGGCCTCGGTGGCCGACGTCGGGACCGGCAGCGGGGCGGTCGCGCTGGCGCTGGCCGACGAGCGTCCCGATCTCGCCGTCACCGGTCTGGACATCTGCGAGGGTGCGCTGCGGGTCGCGCGGGCCAACGCGGCCCGTCTGGGTCTCAAGGTCAGCTTCCGGTGTGCCGATCTGCTTGACGAGCAACGCTATGACGCTGTGCTGGCCAACCTGCCGTACGTTCCCGAGGGGACCGAGCTGGCCCCCGAGATCGCGGACTACGAGCCCGCCGGAGCCCTGTTCGCCGGGCTCGACGGCCTGGATGCCGTGCGGCGTCTCATCACCCGGATCGCCGACCGCGCGGTGCGTCCGGCCATGCTCGGGCTGGAGATCTCCCCCGAACAGGCGCGGGCCACCGAGGCGCTGATCCGCGGGGCTGGCTATGCGACGGTGCTGAGCTACGACGATCTCGCCGGCTACGCACGCGTGGTGGTGGGCGCGGGGTGAGCGTGTCGACACCCAGCGCCCCCGACGCCGAGGCCTTCGAACGCTGCATGTCAGTCAGCGGGGTGGCAGTGTTCCCATCCGACACCGTGTACGGCCTGGCCTGCGATGCGCAGAGCCGGGAGGCCGTCGAGCGCCTGTATCGGGTCAAGCGGCGCGGACTCGACAAGCCCTCGGCGGTGATGTTCTTCTCGCTGGAGCTCGCGCTGGCCGCAATCCCCGAGATCGGCGGGCGCACCGGCGAGGCGCTGCACCGGCTGATGCCCGGCCCAGTGTCGGTCCTGCTGCCCAACCCCGGGCTCCGGTTCCCGCTCGCCTGCGGATCGGATCCGCTGACCCTCGGTCTCCGGGTGCCCGATCTGCCCGCGTTGGCGAGCGTCGACTGGCCTGTGCTTCAGTCCAGCGCCAACCTCGCGGGCGCTGCCGAGGCGCGCGAGCTCGCCGACGTGCCGATCGCGATCCGGCGTGCGGCTGACATGGTCATCGACGGCGGCCGGCTGCCGGGCACCGCCTCTACGGTCATCGATCTACGCCGCTACGAGGTCGCGAGCAGGTGGCGCATCGTCCGGGCCGGCATGCTCAGTGAGGCAGAGGTGGCCGCCGCCCTGGCCGGGCAGCCGAGGGGGCCAGACCGCGGCTGACATCCGCCTGGGGCGCCGCTAGCATTCCGCGTCGTGAGCACCGACCTGCCGCCGGACTTCTTCAACCGCCCGCTCGCCGAGGTCGACCCCGAGATCGCCGAGGTGCTCGAGCTCGAACTCGAGCGCCAGCAGCAGACGCTGGAGATGATCGCGTCGGAGAACTTCGCTCCCGCGGCGGTGCTCGAATGCCAGGGCTCGGTGCTGTCCAACAAGTACGCCGAGGGGTACCCGGGCAAGCGCTACTACGGTGGCTGCGAGTTCGTGGACATCGCCGAGCAGCTCGCCATCGATCGTGCCAAGGCGCTGTTCGGAGCCGAGCACGCCAACGTCCAGCCGCACGCCGGCGCCCAGGCCAACAACGCCGTCTACCACGCGCTGCTGACCCCCGGGGACACGCTGATGGGCCTGGAGCTCGCCCACGGCGGTCACCTCTCCCACGGCATGAAGCTCAACGTGTCGGGCCGGTTGTACGAGATCGCTGCCTATCAGGTGGACCGCGAGACGAGCCTGATCGACATGGACGAGGTTCAGCGGCTCGCGGAGGAGCACCGGCCGCAGATGATCGTCGCCGGCTGGTCAGCCTATCCGCGCCAGCTGGACTTCGCCCGCTTCCGGCAGATCGCTGACGCGGTCGGCGCCTACCTGATGGTCGACATGGCCCACTTCGCCGGGCTGGTGGCGGCCGGACTTCACCCCTCGCCGGTTCCGTACGCCGACGTTGTCACGACCACGATCCACAAGACGATCGGGGGCGGTCGCGGCGGCATGATCCTGTGCCGCGAGGAGCACGCCAAGAAGATCAACTCGGCGGTCTTCCCCGGACAGCAGGGTGGCCCGCTGGAGCACATCATCGCCGGCAAGGCGGTTGCCCTGCGGATCGCCGGCTCTGAGGCCTTCCGCGAGCGCCAGGTGCGCACGCTCGACGGCGCCCGTGCGGTCGCCGACGCGCTGCTCGACGCCGGCGGTGGTGTGTCGGTCCTGACCGGCGGGACCGACGTGCACCTCGTGCTCTGCGATCTGCGCGAGTCAGCGCTCGACGGACAGCAGGCCGAGGACCGCCTGCACGACATCGGGATCACCGTCAACCGCAACGCGGTCCCGTTCGATCCGAGACCGCCGGCGGTCTCATCGGGGTTGCGGATCGGCACGCCGGCGCTGGCTACCCGCGGTCTGGCGCACGACGATTTCGCCGAGGTTGGCACGATCATCGCGGCGACGCTGAACCCCCAGGGGGAGTTCGCCGAGGTCCGCGACGGTCTCGCCGAGCGCGTGCGCACAATCGCACAGCGCCATCCGCTGTATGCGGAGCTGGGCGCCACGGCCGCGGTCTGAGCACCGCCCGGCGCCAGCCGCTTCCCGTCCGGCCCACGCGCCGATGGACTGCAGTCGGCCCCGGCTGGCATGCTGTCTCGCAGATGCCCTACTGGGACGCCGTGCTCTCCTTCATGGTCGCGCTGGTCGTCTCGGCGGCGTTGACGCCGCTGGCCGCGCGCCTCGCGCGCCGGATCGACGCCGTCGACATTCCGCGCGAGCGGGGACTGGCCTTCCGGGAGACGCCGCTGCTGGGCGGGCTGGCGATCCTTGCCGGGGTGCTCGTCGCCGCGGCGATCTGGATGCCGGCGGTCATCCGGCTGCCGCATACCGCTCGGGGCCCGGCCGGGCCGGCAGGGACCGTCCACACCTGGTACGTGCTCCTCGGCGCCGGGCTGATCGCGCTCGTCGGCGCGATCGACGATGCGCGCGAGCTCAAACCGCTGGTCAAGCTCGCGGGCCAGATCGCGGCGGCACTGATCGCGGTCGAGGCCGGGGCGGTGGTCACCGACGTGACGCTCCCGTTCGTGGGCGCGCTGCAGTTCCCCAACACGGGCGGGGTGCTGACCGTCATCTGGCTGGTCGGGCTGATGAACGTGGTCAACTTCTCCGATGGCGTCGACGGGCTGGCGGCCGGGGTGTGCACGATCGACGGTATCGCCTTCGCGGTGATCGCCTTTGACCTCGATGTCAACGGGGCCGCGATCCTCGCCGCGCTAACCGCCGGGGCGGCGCTCGGGTTCCTATTTCACAACTTTCATCCCGCACGGGTCTTCATGGGCGACGCGGGCGCCAACCTGCTCGGGTACCTGCTCGGCGTGGCCGCCGTCGTCGGGTCATTAAAGACGAGCGCCGCCGTTGCCCTGGTGGTGCCGCTGGTGGTACTCGCGATCCCCTTCCTGGACACCGGCTTCGTGATCGCCAAGCGTCTGAAGTACGGGCGCGCGCCGTGGTCGGCCGACGCCAACCACTTCCACCACCGGATGGCCCGGATCGGCTTCTCGCAGCGCAAGACGGTCGCCTATCTGTACGCCTGGACGCTGCTGATGGCCGGGCTGGCCGTGTCGCTGCGCCTGATCGTCCACCATCACCATCAGGCGGGCTGGCTGGCAGTGGTGATCGGCCTTGCCGCGGTTGCCCTCGTCGCCAGCATCTACCTCATCTACGTGCTCGAGATCTTCAAGTTCAAGGCCGTCCGTACCGTCGAACTGCGCCGCAAGGACCCTGCCGTCAGTGAGTCGGAGATCGATCAGAAGGTCACCGAGGACCTCGAGACCGACGAGTTCGAAAGGGTGCAGTAGTGCTCAGCGGGCTGACCCGGGCCGAGCGCTACGGCCTGATCGGCGTCGGCGCGCTCACCGTCCTGGCCGGCCTGGCTCGCTACGGCGGCGGGGTGTCCTCGGTGGTGGCGTTCGTGATCGCCGGCCTGGCCCTGGCCGGCGGGGCGTGGATCGTCTCGTTCGCCACCGAGCAGGTGGGCCATCGCTTCGGCCCGGCGATCACCGGCCTGCTGCAGGCCACGCTCGGCAACCTGCCCGAGTTCTTCGTCGTCCTGTTCGCGCTCATCGCCGGCGAGCGGATCGTGGCCGAGACCGCGATCCTCGGATCGATCCTCGTCAACGCGCTGCTCGTGCTCGGACTGGTGATCATCGCCGGGGCACGGGCGGATCCGAGCGGGACGATGCGCTTTGACGCGCAGCTGCCCAAGGACACCGCCACCCTGCTCCTGATCACGAGCTTCATCATCGTGCTCGTGCGGCTGGCGGCCTCGGCCAACGATTCGGCCAGCCACCATCTGAAGACGATCTCGATCGTCGGTGCGGTCACGATCCTTGCCGTGTACGGCGTCTGGGTTCGGCAGTACCTGTCCAGCCGGCCGCGGGCGGAACCGACCGACCGACCGGCTCGGATCGGGACTCGGGCGAGCCTCATTCTGCTGGTCGTCGCCGGCGTGGCCTCGGGGTTCGTCTCGGACTGGTTCGTGCACGCGCTGGTGCCGACGATCCACACGATCGGGATCTCGCGCTCGTTCGCCGGCCTGATCATCGTCGCCACGGCCGGCAATGCCGTCGAGCACGCCGTTGGCGTCGTGCTTGCCGCCAAGGGTCAGGCCGAGCTGGCCATCTCGGTGGTCAAGAACTCGGTCGCCCAGGTGGCCACGTTCCTGTTCCCGCTGCTCGTGCTCGTGTCGCTGTTGACCACCACGACGCTCACCTTCGACCTGGCTCCGGTCTACGTCGGCGCGCTGGTCGCGACCTCGATCCTCATCTGGCAGGTCACCGCGGACGGCGAGGCAACCCCATTCGAGGGGGCGGCATTGGTCGCCGCGTTCGTGATCCTGGCTACCGTGGCCGCCTATGAGACCTGACGCGAGTGGTGCTATTCTGACGTTGACGTAAGAATCAGCTTTCCACGACTTTCACGAGGTGGTTGTCCGTGTCAACGACGCAAGCCCCGCCGGCACCGGCCGAGCGGGCCCGGCGGATCGGAGTCTCCGCCGAGCACGACCACTACAAATGGTGGGCGCTGTCCTGCACGTCGCTGGGCATGCTGCTGGCGACGATCAACTCCGGCACGCTGATCATCGCCCTCCCCAACCTCGAGCGGAGCCTCCACACCAGCCTGCTCG
>JALYTU010000240.1 GCA_030854125.1 Actinomycetota bacterium
GCGCGGCCGTGCAGGTCGTCGCGCTCGGCGACGGAGAGGGTGTCATAGATCGAACGGTGGACGAGCGGGTGGATCCACTCGAACGGGTCCTCGACGGCGAGGAGCTCCACGCGTCGCATCGCGCGCACCGCGTCGGCGGAGTCCTGCTGGTTCTGGCCGGCAACAGCCGCCGCGTGGCGCAGCGCCCCGCTCGCACCGAGCACGGACATCGCCGCCGCCAGCCGCGGGGCGTGGGGGCCCCGGGCCGCGACCCGACGCATGACCCGATCCCCGACCGAGGCTACCGCAGCCTTACGCACATCGGCGGCCAACGGCGGAGCGCCGTTCTCGGAAGCGACGCTGCGCAGCAGCTCGCGCAGATAGAAGGGGTTGCCCGCGCTCGATTCGTGGAAGGCCGCGCACAGCTGATCGCTCGCATCCGAGATCGCGGTACGCACGATCTCGGCTACCGCAGCGGACGCGAGCGCCGCGAGCTCCAGACGGTGCGCCGCCGGCTGGGCTTCGAGCTCGGTGACGAGGTCCGCCACACTGTTCTCCTCACGCGGGCGCAGCGCGACAAAGAGGGCGATCGGAACGTCCGCGAGGCGCCCCGCGAGGTAGTTGAGGGCTCGCAGGGACGGCGCGTCGCTCCAGTGGACGTCGTCGACGGCGAGCAGCAGCGGACCGTTGTCGGCGATACCGGCGGCGAGCCAGTAGAGCCCGTGCAGCGTGACAAAGCCGCCGTCACCACGGGCGACAGGACCGAGCGCGGTGTCGGTGAACAGGCCCGCGGCGGGCGCGGCTGCCCCGGAAAGGAGCCGCTCGCGCTCATCGAGCGAAGCCGACCGCAGCAGCGGCTCGAACAACTGGCGGATCGCGCCGAAGGACAGCTTCTGCTCGAGCTCTGAGCCGCGGCTCCGACGGATGACAAAGCCCCGCGCTCGTGCGCGCCCGACCGCCGCGGCCAGAAGCGCCGTCTTCCCCGTACCGGCCGCGCCCGCGATCACCACCAGCGACCCTTCGCCTCGCGACGCCGCCGTCAGCGCAGCCGTCAGCCCGGACAGTTCCCGGTCGCGCTGGAGCAACGGTGGCGAGTCGTCCCGGATGAGCACCCCTTGGTCGTTGAGCAAGCCGCAGGATCCTAACGCACCTGCTTTCGGTCTGGTTTCCACAGTTCAGGGTGTCCCCCTGACGCGAACGCTCCATCCCTGGGGGATACTCCCGCGATGAGAGCTGTGTGCCCCGCGGGCAGATCCCCTGGCGGCTGCGATGGGCGGGAGACGAGACTCCCCGGACCCAGGTAACTTGCGTCGCTCACCAGTCGTAACGAGGCGAATCCCCTGCACCTAACGGAGTGGACGATACTGGGCTCGAACCAGTGATCTCCGCCTTGTCGAGGCGGAAAGGCGTGGTCAGGCCCTGACAGGATAGGTCAGGAAAAGCCGGTATATGCAGGAATTTCGAGACTCCTGCGTGACTTGCGCTTGCACTGGGAGGCTCATTTCGGTCCTGAGGGACGCACTGAGGACGCAGTTTTGTCTCGTCGTCAGCAGCCGGTGGCGCGATCCAACGCACGGCAGACCTCGGCCAGCCTCTCGGAGCTGAGGGTCGTAATGAGATCGCCGAGGTAGCCCTTCTGGAGCGATGCAACGTGGTCAGCATTCAGAGCGCAGGCTCGAGGCATTCCATCCTTTGCTCCCAGCTCGACTTCGGTCGGCATTGCTCGAATGTTCGTGGTCGCGAGAACGACGAAGACCGCGTTGAGGTGTTCGATCGCCTCGTTGCGGGTGAGGAGAGCGACGGGGCGCCGCGGCCAATCGGGATGCACGGCCCATCGGACCTCGCCCCGCCTCACCAGGGATCGTGCCCGGCGGCCCGCTCTTCCCGCGCCAGCCGCTGCATCGTCTCCGCGGTGGCGTGCTCATGCAGCACTGCGAGGTTCCCCCACTCGTCGACGGCTGCGCCGTTCTCCGCCGCCCGAAGCGCTCGTTCAGCCTGCTCCTCACTCCAGTGGGGTGCGCGTTGCAGGAGTGTTTCCTTCGCGGTCATGACAGCTGAGAGCGTACAGCGCGCATAGTAGTCCGGCGAGCGACTCGGGTGGCCGTTGGCGCGCGCCCTCGCTCCTAAGGCCCATTGCACAACCATGACCGACGGCATCGAAGAAGGTTGCGTCCGCGCGCTGCGGGTACAACGCGCGATGGAGACCGCCGGCTGGCGCCGGCTTTCGTTATCGACCTCGTTGTGCTCGGTCAGGATCACGCGGCGCGGCGTGCTGCCTGCCGGCGATTCGACTCTGCGCGATCCCGGTAGTCACCGGTCGAGGTGACGCTGCTGGATTGGCGCCGCCGATTCCTTATGCAGAAGCCGGGCACTCGTTGCCGGATCGGCGACGGACCAGAAGCCACGACGAGGTCCCTGCGACGACGGCTCTCTCGAGGCGCCTGATCACGTTTGCGTCTTCGACGGCATCGTGCCCAGCTATACGATCACGTTCTTGACCCATTTTGTAACTCAAGCCGCGGAATGGCGGTCACTGACGACCCTGTCGCGCCGTCTCGCCGGCGGCATCCGGTGTGCCGTAACTCGATCGGCTTGCGAGACGGCGCGGAGCGTCGGATTCAGCGCGGTGGCCAGGCGCCTGCGGGCTTGCCGATCTCCCATTCGTGGCCGAACGGGTCAACGATGCGACCCAGACGCCAGCCGTGCTCGTCGACGATCGGGGATGTCTCCGTCGCCCCGGCGTGTACTGCTCGCTCGAGCACGGCTTCGGGCTCGTCGACGAGAAGCAGGGTCCGGCTCGTCGCGCCGTTGATCGCTTGCGGGCTTAGCCGCTTCATGGCCGGGCTGGCCGCCCCCACCCAGAACGCGGCATCGCCGACCGTCAGCTGCGCCACGATGTCGTCGCCGTCGCCTACCCGGTGCACGACCGTCGCTGCGAACGCCGCCTCGTAGAACGCCACGGCGGCTGCGGCACCGTCCACCCAGAGCTCGGGCTGAAAGCTCGTCACGCAGCCTTCTTGGACAGCGCGACCCCGTCGCTGGCCAGCAGCCTGAGGTAGCAGTTGCTCCCGTGCGCAAGGCTCGGCATCGGCCGAGTATCCCACCACGACGCCGCGAGCGGTGACCTGCCCCGTAAGCCGATCGGCTTGAGCGACGCACGATCGCGGCGCTGTCAGTCTCGATGGCGCACGACGTTGACGACGTTGCCGTCTGGTGCGCGGACCAAGAACCGGCGTACGCCCCATGCTTCTGTCGTAATCGGGTGCACGATCTCGTAGCCGGCTTCACGAGCTTCTTCGTAAGCACCGTCGACATCGTCGGTCTGGACGGAGATGACCGAATCGTCAGGGGCGGTCGCGTCACGCGTCACGAGCTGGACGTTGGCGCCGGTCTCGGGACAGGTGTAGCGGGCCACCCATCCCATGTTGAACTCCTCGGTGCTCAGCCCGAGGTAGTCGGTGTAGAACCTCTTAGCTGTACCGACGTCAGGCACTCGAAGGTTGGCGATGATGCGGATAGCGCGCAATGCGGTCCTCCTGCTGTCGAACGGATGTGAATGATGATGTCGCAGCGCCGCGCGTGTCGACGCTTCCAGTGCCCGCCAGCGGAAATCCAAGGCGGGACACCCCCGAGCCGACGGCCCCGTCGACCACGCCTGGCCGGCGGGTGCCCGTAAGACCCGCCCGGTGAAGAATCCCGTTCCGGGGAGCTATACGGAACACTCCTGACCACTGCCCGAAGCCGCTCATTGAGTCACGAAAATGGCGACAAGGAGGGCGCTGCCACGCACGTGCGAGACACCTGCATCTGTGGCAGCACGGTAATCAGGCCGCCGGCGTCGACGCGATGGGGTTCGTTCCATGCCGATAGCGCTGCCGGCGGTCGGTCTGCTCTCGCATTCGCGGGGAGCGGCACTCCCGGCCGGGGCTCCGTTCACGCGAGGCAGCAGTGCATGCGTCCGGTGAACGCGGCACTGAGCACGTCGTTGGCGAAGTTGCTGACCATGTATGGCTGCTACAGGTCGGCCATCAGCGCACGTGCAACGGCCGCCTCCGCACGCTGTTGGTCAACGCGCCTTCGCTCGCGCCGCGGGCTCACCGGGTGATCACTTGATCGCTGTGATCAGCCGCTCGCGGTCAAACAGCGCGGAAACAACCCGCCAACCGACTCGGTTGGCGGCGAGCAGGGCGATGCCGAGCAGGAGAGCCAGCTGCAGGCTCGGATGGATTACGTTCAGCGCGACAAGCGTCGTCACTGCGACCGTCGGCAGGCTCGCGAGCAAGCTCAGCTGCTGGGCGACGCGCAGGTCAGACGCGCGCGTCGAGATCGCCATGCCGATCCAGATCGAGCACGAGGCGAGCAGCGGCGTGAAGATGAACTGGGCGAGGACGTCAGAGCCGCGCAACAGCGCCGATGGGATGCCCGCATGCGCGAACAGGCCGACAAGCACGATGAACACACCGAATACGAGGTAGGAGACAAGGATCGCCGGCACGAGCACCGCGAGCGCCTTGCCGAGGATCAGCTCGTCGGCACGGATCGGCGTGGTGAGCACGGGCTCGAGCGTGCCCTGTTGACGCTCGCCGACGACGCCGTAGGCCGCGAGCGCGGCTGGCACGATCGCCGGGATCCCGAGCATGTACAGCAGCTCGTGGTGGTCAGCGATCGATGGCGCCGCGGCCGAGGAGACGGTGAACACCGATATCAGCGGCTGCGCGAGGAATACCAGCGGGACGATCGCCATCGCGCCCACGATCGAGCCGTTGCGGCGGTATGCGAGGAGCTCCTTGCGCATGATCGCGCCGATGCGGCGGCGGCTCAGTCCCCTCATCGGCGTGCCGCCTCCGCATCGGAGTCGATCAACTCCAGGTAGACGTCCTCGAGCGAATGGCGCGACTCGCCGATCGACAGCACGTCCGCGTTGGCGGCCACCAGCGCGCGGGTCACCGCCGGCGCCGCGACCTCGGCGTCGGTGACAGCGACGACGTATCCGCCGTCTGCGTCCTGACGCCACCCCTGAACGCCCGGCAGTTCAACGAAGACCGCGTCAGGCGCCTCGAGGGGCGCACGGGTCCGGACCGTCAAAGCTCGCGCGAACAGCCGGTCACGCAGATCCGCCGGACGGCCGATCGTACGCATCGTCGTGTTGAGGATCGCGACACGGTCGCACAGGCGCTCCGCCTCCTCAAGCCGATGCGTCGTCAGAAAGATCGTCACTCCGCTGCGGCCAAGCGATGCGATCAGCTCGTGTACATCGCGGCTGGCGACCGGATCAAGCCCGGCTGTCGGCTCGTCGAGGAACAGCACTT
>JALYTU010000241.1 GCA_030854125.1 Actinomycetota bacterium
GGCTGGCCGTCCGGATCGCCCGACTCGCGGACTCTTAGCGTGATGCCATCTATCTGCAGATCCTGCTCCCGTGCCGTCACGCCATCCATTGTTGCGCGCTGTCAAACCGGTCACGCCCGCCGAGGATCGGGTACCAAAGAAGACGTAAGTCGCTCGTATCGTGCGTTCGTAGCTACCGGCAACCCGCAGGTCACCCGGTGCCGGCGCGGCCGATTCTGTAGATGACATGGTCGCGTGGGTCTGCGGGGTTATCCGGCTCCATCTCGCCCTCGGCGATCCGCCGAAACCCGGCCCGCGCCAGCGCCCGCCAGGAGGCAGCGTTCCCGGCGCACACCGGGACGATGATGTCGCCCGCTTGCGGGTGGGCGGCCCAGCTCTGCGCAACGAAGGCGCTGATCACGATGGACCCATGGCCGTGACGGCGTGCTGATGGCTCGCCGATCAGATAGTCAATGCTCAGCGCCCCAGCCGGTAGCGGGCAGATTGACGCGAACTCCTCGACGTACTCCGGATAGGCGGAGATCGGGTAGCGCTGGATTAACCCGATGGGTCGGCTGGCGAGCGTGACGCGGAATAGCTCAGTGACGTCGGCGCCGTCGATGCTCGGGCCGAAGTCGCGCTCAAGCGCGTCGGGGGACGTATCGTGGTGCCACCACCGAGCGACAAGCGGCTCAGCCAGCCAGCGCGCGAGCAGCGGGAAGTCCTCGCGGGTCAATGGCTGGAAAGTGATCGTCGCTGGTTGCACGCTGGCAGGCTAGTCGGAGTGACGGCAACGTCTCGACGTGTCGCTCGGTCGCCCGAGCGATCAGCCTCGCATCAGCCGAAAGCGGCGGTCTCGACGGCTCGCGCCGCTGACACCGGACCCCTCGATAATTCTGTCCGAGCAGGCGCATAGGGCTCCGGCTTAGCTGCTCTCCGGCCGGCTCGCGATTCTGCGCGGCCGCCTCGCGATCTGCCGCTGCCTGGCTTGCAGCCAGCTGCGGCATGCGCACGCCGGCTTACGTCGGGCGCGATCACGAACATGGCCGGCGCGGCGCCGCCCGCGGTTGGCTTGCCAGGGTCTGACGTAAGCCCCAGCTGGTCCCATCGCTTCGGCGAACCCGCCGCGAACCAGCGCGGGAACACGTAGTCAGAGACCCAGACGCCATCAATCTGGTAGGCGCTGTTCTGCACTGGATCGCTAACCTCCGCCGGCAGCCCGTTGACCGTGCTTGAAAACGTCTCATCGATCTCGGTCTCGATCATCTCGTGAGAGAGCAAAGTCGTCTCTGCGCGCCATGGCAGCCCGGCCGTGAGCAGGATGCTGGCACCGTGAAGCGGGGTCCAGAGATGGCAGGCCTCCACGCCCGGACAACTCTGGCTCTCAACGGCGGCTGGGACGACCGACACGGGAATTCCCCCCGTCGAGACAAACGACGCTGGTGTCACGCCCCAGTGTCGCGCCACCTGAGTGTTGACCTGGTAGGCGATCGCCCGCTCGACCCGCGCGGACGATGGGATCGGAGACACGAGCTGGAAGGCGTCGGCCGCCGCGCGGTCAGCGAAGGCTTGGAGACAAAGCATCGTGCCTGCAAACGCGAGCAGCAACCGGCAGGCCAAAGTCAGGTGGTTGTTCATAGCTCAAGCTGGCGGTGCTCGAGCGTCGTCTTCGTCCGCCGTGGCGGGTGATCTTGGGGGGGCCCTCAGGGGGAGGGACGGGGGAGATCGGCCTCACTCAACTGTGGAGAAAAACGTGCTGCGACCGGAGAGAGAAGCCATCCTTTGAACCGTCAGAGTCGCCGACGCTCCGATCGACACGAGGATTTCGATGCGTCTCGCAGGAGCGCCGCGGCCCGGCCGACGACGAGCCGTTAGCGGTGTGAGCTGGGACGGCGATGTCGTTCGCGCGTCGGGGCCGTCCAGCGCCGCGGAGGGTGCTCGGTCGCGTCCTCGGGGTCTGGGGGCAGGGCGCGCGGCGGCAGCGCGAGCAGCTCGCGGCGTGAGGCGACACCCAGCTTGCGATAGATGTTGCGGGCGTGGGTGCGGATCGTCTCCACCCCGACCTGCAGGGCCTGGGCGATCTGGACGTTTGAGCCGCCCTGCTGGAGCATCGGGAGCACCTCGGCCTCGCGCGCCGTGAGCAGTTCAGACCCGGCCGGCGGCGGCGCGCCCGGCTCGAGGCTCTGGCGGGGCGTCAGTTGAAGCCCGCGCGAGGCGAGGTGAATCGCGGTCAGGACATCGCGCGCTTGGGTGTCTCGACCCAGGCAGGCGCTGGCCCCGAACGCGAGCAGTTGAGCGCACAGGGTCATCGTCGGGCGCGTGGCGAGCAGCACCAGCCGGATGCTCGCGGCTGAGCTCGCGGACCCGAGCGAGCTTGGGCAGCGCATCGACGTTCAGAACCGCCACGCGGGGACGGTGGGCGCGCAGGATCACGTCGACGCGGCTGGGCTCGACGTCGCCGGCGAGGACCTCCAGCGCGGCATCACTGTCGATCACGACGCCCAGCCCGCGGGCGAGGAGATCCTCAAAGCGAGCGACGACGAGGGTGATCGGAGAAGGAGCGGACATCGAGGGCCGTCGCGCACGCGGTCGCGCTCGGACCCCTATCGGCACACGAGACGCAAATGATGAGCCCGGCCTCACCCGCTCCGACACCCGCCTGAGGTCACCCCTGTTTTGACGCCGCGGCGCCGCCCTCGAGCTATGACTGCTGGGCGGGGACTGAGCGCAGACCGTTGGCGGCGGCCAGCGTCTTGAGGTTGCGGTCGCCCTCCTGCGCGTGGAACGACGTCCAGTGGGTAGCGTCTCGTCGCCCGGGGCGGGGCGTGAGGTTGAGATACCCGAGACAGGCGTCGTGGGCACCGCGCCGGACTACGGTCGCGTTCCCGCATCGCCTGCGACCCGTTCCCACCTAGAGATTGCCGTCCCCATCGCTGGGGCCACCGTTGTTGTCGTTATCGCGGTCGCCGGCGGTGGGGCCCTGGGGAATGATGCCGCCGCGGGAAGGAGGCCGTGTTGCCGGAGCCGCCGTGGTCGTCGTCGGCGGCGAGGCGGCGGGCGCAGGGGCAGGCGGCGCTTGGGGCTGCGTTGTCTGCACCGGCGCCGGGCTCGGGGGCGCCGGCGGCGTGCGTACCACAAACACCGTGCGGCCTCGCACCGAGCGATCACTCGCGAGCACTACCACGAGGTGATGGCGGCCGGGGGCGAGATCTCGAAAGGTGAGTTGGCTCGCCCCACGACGCGCTCGGGAGCCATCCAGCCGGTAACGGAGCACGGGCGAACGTGGCACTGCGCCGGTGAGGACGACGCGCACCGTCACCGTCTGACTGGTGTGCGCACCAGAGCGCGGGGACCGGATGCGGAGGTGTGGTGTCGGCGGCCTCGCCGCGGTCGTCGTCGGCGCTGGCGCAGCTGCGTGCGCTGTCGTGGTGCTCGACGAGCTCGACCCGCAGCCCGCTGCGGCAACCGAAACGGCGAGCACGCCGAACGCCATCGCTAGGGGCCCGCGTCCACCCATGAGATCCCTCATCGCAACCGTCCTGTCCACACCCGCGACGCGTAGCGCGCTCGAGCCTTCTCGAAGTTGACCGTCACGACAGGGACGCCCAGCAGTACGGCTTCCTTCCCGTCACGGCTCCATTCGCCAAGCATTTGTGATCCTTCACACAAGTGCCGAGATCGGAGTAGTGTGGGTGATGGCGCTGGCCCTGCGGCCAGAATTCTCAGCCCAAGCCCGAAAGCCACCGACGGCGCCCCGTGCGTCACGAGGCGGGAGGCGTGGGTTACTGGTTCTGCCTGCAGGGTTAGTGGGGGGTCTCCACCGGCGTTATTCCACCGTTTCGGTGGCTTATCTCCACCCGATGAGCGCATGAGGTTTACCCCTCTTCCTTGGCGCGGTTCTCCATCGAGGGACGGAAGGCTATGGCCGTGACGCACACAGCACGCGATCAGGACTCTGATACGCGAGGCAGGTTGGCGCAGGACGGCGCGCGCCGGCTCTGGCTCGCCGTTGATGCCAGACGCACTCTGAGCGGGCGCGTGGAGGATCAGCCCGGAGTTCGAGGGGCCCGAGTCAGCCGGCTGCGGGTTCTCTCACCCCCACTGACGGGCGAGGCCCCAGACGCGGCCGGGGAAACGGCTCCGCTGCCTCGCAGGCCCTCAGACCGCCTGCACGTGGTGATCGTCGCCGTTCGGCGCGCCGCGGATCGGCATCCGTCCTCGATCTGACGTCCCCGAGCGGACATCGCGCGTGTTCGGCCGGTCCTCGAGCGGGTATCACCTGATTGCGACGCGCTACGTCGCGGCCACGAACCACCCTGGGAGAAGAAGTACTCGTGACCGCGGGTTCGCCGTTTCACAAACCGTCCACGCCGGGCGCGACCCGGCCGGTGTTCGTACGTCGACTCGGGAGGTCAACCCAGATGGTCAATGAAAACGAGACGCGGACCGAGAAGGGATTGAGCCTGTCTCGCGGACCGGCTCTGATGCTGGGCACGATCCTGCTCGCCGCGGGTCTCTACTTCCTCTACAAGCAGCACACGTTCGCGAAGTTCTCCAATTTCCCTGACGGGTCCGCGCCCGTCACCGGCAAGGTCCTGTTCGGCATCTTCGGAGCCGACGGCTGGACCGGGATGCTCACCGCGGTCGGCGGCGGCCTGCTGCTATTCGGCGCCGCCCAGCATCTGCTGGCCAAGACGATGAGCCTGATCGTCGGCATTGCCCTCGGGGCGGCGGCGATCATCGCGCTGGCCAGTGGCAACGTGCTTGGAATGGCCGCCGCCAACGGCTGGACCGAGATCGGCTGGGGTGTCGCGGCCGCGATCCTGCTCTTCAACGCGGTCATCCCACGCCGGAAGCGGGTCGTATCCGACGGCGCGGTCAGCGAGCGTGGCGTATCGGACCGCGGGACCTCCCGGACGCACCGGCGGGAGGCTGAGGCGGTTGGAGCGGGTGCCGCCGCCGGCGCCGTCGCCGAGCATCACCATGAGAAGCACGTCCGTGACGACCAGGCGGCCCGTGACGACCGGGCCGAAGCCCGTGGCGGCGACGGCACCGAGGACCGGACGGCGGTGCATGGCAACACGACCTCCGGGGATCAGACAGTCGCACATGACGGCACGACCGGCGAGGACCCGACGGTCGCTCAGCACCGCGCCGCCGGCGAGTCCGGCGCGAGCGAGGAGGACCGCCTCAGGACCGGCAGAGAGGGCTGATCGGGACCGAGTCGGACGCCACGGGCGGCGGATCGCGCTTGCAGAAGGTGATCCGCCGCGTCTCGGTCGCCACGACGCCTGAGTAG
>JALYTU010000006.1 GCA_030854125.1 Actinomycetota bacterium
CATGCCGCCGCCCATCATCGCCATCATCGTGCCGAACGCCCTGGGCCCATTGCCGGCGGCGCAGCCGGCCAAACGGCGGCCCATGAACAGGTAGGCCTGATTCAGACCACCCGCCGGCCACACCGTGCGCATGTGAGCAGTCATGAGGTTCTGCCCTGCTCCCGAGCCCAGCATCCGTGTCATCACCGTCTGCCCGATCAGGACGAACTGTGCCGAGCTCAGCCGGGCGCAGTCGGTCTGGCCGGCCAGGGCCTGCTGAGCCAATGGACCACCGGTCTGCGAAGCGCTGGCGCCCGACGCGGAAGACCCGGCGCTGAGGGCCACGGTCACGGCCAAAAGGGTGAATGCTGCGCGGATGATTCGGCGAAGCAAGCTGTGGGTGTCGGTTCGACGTGTCATAACACGGCTTTCGCGTTCGGGCACAGGGCGGAAAAGGCGTGAGGAAGGCCCACTGGTGGACCTCCCTCACGGTTGTCAACTGAACTGCTGGGCACGTCGGTGCCTGGGCTATGCGAGCCACCGGTGTCGCTGGACCAGTTCGAGTCGCTCCCAGCGCTTGCCGATCCCAAATGTCTTGCCTGCGCCCACGGCGGCCAGGCCGATCAGCAGCAGCGCGTAGATGATGTGGTTGTCCAGGAACAGATCGTCTGACGGCGGTAGCGATGCGCTCCACATCAGCATCAGCATCGTGGCACCGGCGATTGCCGCCGGCTTCATCGCGATGCCGAGGGCGAGCGCGAGGCCGATGCCAAGCAGGCCGGCCATGAACAGGACGTTGACGATCCCGGCGCCGGCGATCCCGGTGTAAATGCCGGAGAACAGGCCAACCGATCCGGACAGGAAGCCCTTGGTGGGGTTACCGCCGTTGATCCACGCCTGAGCCGTGGTGGTTTGATGGTTGAGGCCGAACATCTTGTCGAAGAACGGCCACAGGAACGTCCAGGCCATGCCGAGCCGAATCACGGCCCAGAGGTAGCGGACGTGGGAGCGCTCGACTTTCCGTGGCGCTGGGACGAACTCAGGCACGGTGACGCCATTTGTGGACGGTGGGAAGCGGGGTGGTGTTTGTGTGGCGGACATACCTCTCCTTTTGCGGTTTGGCTGCGTGAGGCAATCAGTCGGGCCGGAACATCTCTTGTCCCTGAGTGCGGCTGTAAATTCACCGTACGCGTCCGCGGCGCCTGTCCCATTGGGGTGGCTCCGCACTCCGCTGCGGGTTTCTACCCGGGCACGACGCGGCGAGCGACGCAGAACAGACACGAACGCAGCGGCGGGCCGGAGCGGGCTCGAGCAACACCCATCCGCCGGCGCACCGAGGGTGACGCGTCGCAGTTGCTCGTCGCGCACCCCACGCCAACGTGGGCCTGCCGTACCAACCTCACGCGATCGCGGAGGCTGCGCGCACCATCGTCCGGTTCCGGACGGATGTGCGATGCAAGGCGATCACCCCGGCGTGACGACATGCTCGAGAAGGTGAGGCGCGAGGTACCGGGCCGCGACCTTGGGTATGTGCGAGCCCCGAAGCACCTCTGTGAGCTCAGAGAGACCGCCGTCCGTGATCTCCGCACGTAGGTGTAACGGTTTGTCGCCGGTCAGCAGGAGCCCTTCGATGACTGGTGTGAACTGCTGAGGCTCGAGCGGCGCCCCGGCCTGGGCCGCGATCGACTGGGCAGCAACGTCGGCCTGCTGGGCAGCGATGCTGCCGTGCTTGACCGAGAAGTCAGTCGCATCGCCCGCCGCCCACACACCCTCGACCCCCCTGACCCTGCTGTGGCCGTCGACCGGTATGAACCCTGTCGTATCGTGCGGTAGCCCGGGCACAGCAGGACCACGGAGCTCGGGCAGCGCGACGATGCGGTCGACCTCGAGCGTCCGGTCACCGGGATGAATGTTGATCGTCTTCGCCTTTGGGATCTCACACGACGCCGAGGTGATCACCTCGATCCCGCGCTTGGCCAGCAGCCGGGCTACGCCTTGGCTGACGCCTTCGCCAAACGCCGCCAGCGGAGCCGCTTCAGGGGTCAGGATCGTGATCGCCAAGTCGGCCTGCATGTCCCAGGCGCGCTCGGCGGTCATCAACGCGAGCTCGTAGACGGGCAGCGGCCACGGCATCGGCGCTGGAACCACGAACGCCAGACGCCGAACATAGCCCCCTTCCACGTCCTGAATCAACCCGTGGAGCAGCTCGTCCATGCGCGCGTCATCCACACTGATCACATGCTCATAGCGCCGGTGAAGGCTCGCGCCCAAGCCGACCAGCAGCGCGTCATAGTGCAGCTCGGTACCCGAGGTCGTCAGCGCCACGCGGCGTTCCACGTCGACCTCACCGAGACCATCCTGGACCAGCTCGGCTCCGGCGTCCGCCGCCAGCCCCGACAACGGGTATCGCTGCGCCCATCCGGCAGCGAACGGCTCGCCGACAGTCATCGGCCTGTACACGAATTCATCCGTCGGAGCGAGCAACGTCAGATTGACCCGGTCGTCGGCAAGCTCGCGAAGCGCGAACGCCGCCTCCAAGCCCGCCACGCCCCCGCCGGCGATCAGAACATCCAATCGTTCGGCCTTCGCTGAACCCTGCGCTTGGTCGTTAGCTCTGGCCATGATGTTCTCCCTTATCCGATCACTTTGGTGTGAGAACTGATTTCCGGCGTGCATCAGTCGCCTCCCTTGCCCCGCTCATCCACGCAGGACCGACAGCGGGCGCCGCGGTACGGATGCCCGCAACCGGATGCGGGCGTCCACGCAGGTGCACGCTTGCCATCGCGCAGCGCCACGTCCACATCCGACGCCACTGGGTGTTCAGCGATCGGCATCACGACCGTTGGCTATTCGGTCTCGGAGGGGACGAGAAGGACCGGCCGTTTTGAGTGGTGCACCAGAGCGTTGGAGACGCTCCCCAGAAGCAGCGACTGCACCGCGGTGGCGCCACGCGTGCCGACCACGATCAAGTCGGCGTCGGTCTCGCTCGCCACGTCGAGGATCGTCTGCCACACGCTGGTGTCGCTGCGCTCGGTGCGGGTCTCGACGGCGAGGCCCAGCCCGCTGGCACGCTCATGGCCCTCGTCGGCGATGGTCCGTGCTCGCTCGAGCGAGAGTCGCTCGATTGTGGTCCGCAACGACTCGCTGGACGTACTCCTCGTTCCAAAAGACGCGTCGGCGAGAATTTCAAGCGGTGCACTCCAAACATGCAGCAGCGTGGTTGGCGTACTCCCGAGCGTCTCACGCGAAACCGCCAGAGCGTGCTGGGCACTGGGAGATCCGTCGTAGCAGAGCAAGATCATCGCTTCGGGCCTGTGATCCCCGGCTCGGACGCTGCGGTGAAACGATGCATGGACTCGGCTCCTAGCGCGTGGGGTGTCGCGTTGACCGAAGGTCGACACGTCGACGCCGGCCGAGTGTCAGAACCGGAGAATCTCGCCCGCCGAGGGTAAAGGCGAAGCGAGGACCCACTGTACACCTCGCGCGACGCCCGTGGTTGCTGTTGTCCAGTTCGTCAACCAAGCCCGCAAGCGACGGGTCTGCGCGGACATCAGCGAGGCTGAGGTCGAGCCAGAACACAACAACGTCACGACAGTCCTCCGGCGGGCTGTAAAGTGAAACACGGCCTCTGCCTCAACCCTCGGCGGGCATCTTTTCTCCGACTCCAGCATCCGGTCGGCCTAGCGAGACCTAAGCAGTCCTCGCGATAACCCACCCCGTCAGGAGTCGAGTTGGCGCATCGCTTTGCAGGAGAGCCGGCCCCTGTGCGCGCTTCCCGGCAGGGGTCTCGCCCTCATCTTGGTTGTGCTCGTCTAGCGGCACCGGTCCAGCCACACCCGAACGCAGCCGCGTTCACGTTGAGGCTCCATGGCGCTGACTAGGACTCCCGTCACCACCGACCCACAGCAGGCAGCCGAGGTCAGCGCGCCCGAGGCGCGGATCGAAACTCCCGCGGGGCCGAATGGGCCTTCACACGAGGTGTCGAGACGGTCGTTTCTACATCGCGGTGCGGTCGCGGGCGGCACCGCGCTGGTCGTGGTCACCGGCGGAGTCGGCTACCGAGCGTATGACGAGGGCGTGTTTCAGGTCGGACAGGGCGGCGCCTACGAGGCGTGGCGTTCCTGGAATCAGCAGCGTGGGCCGATGGCGCTTGTCGCCGCCGCCATTCTCGCGGCAAATCCGCATAACACGCAGGCGTGGATCTTCCGCGTCTCGCCGCAGCGGATCGATCTGTTCGCCGATCGCTCCCGCAACATCGGTGCGGTCGACCCGTTTCGCCGCGAGATGTATGTCGGCCTCGGATGCGCGATCGAGAACCTGATCCTGGCCGCAGGCCCAAATGGCTATCAGACCAAGCTCACCCTGCTGCCAACGCCGGGACAGCCAGTTCATGCCGCCGCGATCGAGCTCTCCCGTGGTCCGGTGCGCCGTCCTGAGCTGTATGCGCAGATCCCCAACCGACATACCGATCGCACCGCTTATCAACTCCGGCCGGTGCCCACGGCGGCCCAGCGAGCAATGTCGGCGCTGGCCGCCGATCTGCCGGACACGGGCCTTCACTGGATCACCGGGGCCACCGAGCGTGGACAGATCGGCGCACTGATGGTCGCTGCGGCGCAGGCGCTGACCGAGGACCGCCAGCAGTCCGTCGATGACAATCGCTGGTTTCGTCACGACTGGGACGCGATCCAACGTCTCAAGGACGGGCTCACGATCGACGCTCAGGGCCTGCCCGCGTTGACCAGCACACTCGCCAAGCTGATTCCGGCCACCTCACGCCAGTACAACGACAACTTCTGGGTCAACCACACCCGCGACCCGCAGGCCAGGACCGCCGCAGCCTACGGAATCATCTCGGTGCCTGACGCCCAAAACGATCATCACCGACTCAACGGTGGACGGCTGCTCGAACGCATCCATCTGTGGACCGCCGGACACGGGCTCTCGCTCGGTCACATGAACCAGATCACCGAGCGTGCCGATCGCGAGCGCCAACTCGGGGCGACGCCGACGTTCGGGAATGCGACGCGCGAACTCGTCACCGCCCGCGGAACTGAGCAGCTGGTGGCGTTTCGAATCGGTTACCCGGCCACAGGCGACGGAAGGCGTCTCAGTCCCCGCCGTCCCACGACCGAGGTGACGCGGTGAACGTCCCGGCCAGACGCTTGACGCTCGACCGCGCCGCCGGGCGCTTAGCCCCTGTGGGTGCGGTGCTTGGCGTACTCGCCGGAATCGTTGACGTGGCCGTTGGGCCATCGATCCGCAACGTGGTCGGCAATAAGCTCGACACGACCACACTCGGGTTCGCAACGATTGCCCTCAGCGCGATCGCAGTCGCGGCGACGTTCGCCTTGGGGGCGTCCGGGAGGACGCATCGGCGGACGCCGCCTGGGAACGATCCTCGCGCTCGCGCTCCCCGGCGCAGTGTGTTTTACGACGATCGGGCAGCTTTGGTACCCGTCAGGGGTGCTGCTGCTCGGCGCGAGCATCCTGATCGCGGCGACCACAACCCGGACAGAGCTCGCGGGCGCGATTCATGAGCCTCGGTGGTTACGGGGGCTGATCGTCGTCCTCGGCGGCTACTACGTGTTCCTGGGGGGCGACTCGCACGGCAGCGCGCGAGTAGCGGGCGTCTTGGGCGCAGCCGTGATCTGCGCGGCGGTCCTGGCAGCTCGTCACTCTGCGCGGCTAGCGCGGACGTTGCTCGTAGTCGGGGCTCTGCCCTTCGCGGTCCTTACCTGGTGGAGCGTCGTAACCCCGCTTGCCGCGCTGCTCATCCTCGCGATCGGCCTCCCAGCACTACATCCGAACCGCCCCGGGGCCCCGCGCGCCGAAGCAGCCACTGACAAACGACCCGCCCTCCCTGACGCACAGCCTGTCCACTGAACGCGTGGTCGCCTTGCTCGCGATAGTGCCGGCCGGTTTTCAGCGGTAGCAAAGAAATCGGGCCTTCCCGGACTCGGTGAGCGGAAGTACCCGCCGGAAGTCCGTCATCGGACCGAACCGTCGGGAGACCCCACGCATGCTTAAGTTCTGGCGGAGCAGCGCCGATGCGTCGTTGATGCGACGAAAAGCGGTGAGACAGGTACGACCGCCGCAGCCGAGCCGACGTATCGGGTTGCCGTGGCTGGCCTACGGGGTGATGAGCGCGCTTCTGGCTGCGTACGTGGCTTATCTCGTTCTCCGTCCGGCCGGGCAGTCGTCAATCGCGATCGACGGGTGGGGCGTCGACGTGTTCGAACTGGCGGCCAGCGTGCTCTGCGTGATCGGCGGGCGCCGGGCCCGGCCCGGGTCGATCGTCCCGATCGTCCTCGGCCTGGGCGTGGCCTGTTGGAGTCTGGGCGATTTTGCCCTGACCGTCGAGTCTCTCGGCGGCGGCTCTGTGCCGTCGCCGTCGCCGGCTGACGTCTTCTATCTGCTCTTCTTCCCGCTCTCCTATGCCGGCGTCGTTCTGATCGTCCGCGGCGAGACGCTGCGTCTCAGCTCCCCCAGCTGGCTCGACGGCGCCGTGTCCGGGCTCGGAGCCGGCGCGGTGTGCGCGGCCTTCGCATTTGACTCGATTGCGCGCAACGCCCACGAACCGGCGCTGGCTGCCGCGGTGAACCTGGCCTATCCCGTCGGTGATGTGTTCCTCCTGCTCCTCGTCGTCGGTGGGACAGCAGTCATGTCCGGACGGCGCAAGGTCCCATGGTGGCTGCTCGCGGTGGGCTTTGCGATCAACATCCTCGGCGACACCTCAAACCTGCTGCACCACACGCTGGGGGGCTCGCAACTGGCCACCATCGCCGACGCGGTCGCGTGGCCGACGTCGACCCTGCTGATCTCACTCGCCATGTGGCTGCGTCCCGGGCCTGTCGATCCGCTCGCGACGCGCAAGCCGCCAGGGTTCCTATTGCCCGGCCTGGCGGCCGGAGCCGGACTCACAGTCCTGTTTCTCAGCACGCTGACCTCCATCAACCGGGTGGCGAACGGTCTGGCCACCGCGACGTTGCTGCTCGTCGTGGTGCGGACGAGGCTGTCAGTCAGGCATCTGAGCGCCCAGTCAAATGTGCGTCAACGCCAGTCGATGACCGATCCCCTGACCGGATTGGCCAATCGACGACGACTGTTCGAAGCGCTCGACGGATACTTCGCTCAGCCTCAGGACGACCGGCCGTCACTGGCGTTCCTGTTCATCGACCTCAACGGCTTCAAGCGGATCAACGACTCCTTCGGCCACCCGGCGGGCGACGAAGTCCTCAGCCGTGTGAGTGTCCGACTCGAGCGTTCGCTGCGCTCGACTGATCTGCTGGCCCGGGTCGGCGGGGACGAGTTCGCCGCCATCCTGGTGGGAGCCGCGGCGGATGATGCGACCGCGACGGCCGCCCAGATCAGCGCCAGTCTCGACGAGCCGTTTCACTTTGATGCGGTCAGCGCGTCAATCGGGGCGAGCATCGGGATTGCGCTCGCCTCCCCGACCGCCGCCGACAGCCAGGCGCTGATGATCTGCGCGGACGTGGCCATGTACCGCGCGAAGCTGCGAGCCACTCGCTTTGCCCTGTACGACATGGCGCTCGACGGCGTGGGGACCAAGCTCGGTCTCGCCGACGAGCTGAGCGCCGGGATCGACGATGGTCAGCTGCTGCTGCACTATCAACCCCAGCTCGACCTGCGCAGTGCCGAGATCACCACCGTGGAGGCGCTCGTCCGCTGGCGCCATCCCGAGCGCGGACTGATCCAGCCTCTCAGCTTCCTGCCGCTCGCTGAGGAGGCCGGCCTGATGCGTAGGCTCACCCGGCGGGTCCTCGCACAGGCGCTCGAACAGTGCGCTGCCTGGCATTCCACCGGACGCCGGGTACGCGTGTCAGTCAACGTCAGCGTCGGTGACCTGCTCGATCCGGAGCTCCCGGCTGCCGTCGCCGCGCTGCTGTTGCAAACGCGCCTCGGTCCCGAGTCACTGATGCTCGAAGTCACCGAGACGAGCATCATTGACGAGTTCGAACGCGCAAAGCACGCAGTCCACCGGTTCCGCGACCTTGGCATCCTAATATCGATCGATGACTTCGGCGCCGGCTTCACCTCGCTGGCCTACCTCACCGACCTCCCCGTCGCCGAGATGAAGCTCGACCGGCGATTCATCACCCCGCTGGCAAGCGACACGACATCCCGACACGCTGACCTGGTCGGCGCCACAATCGAACTCGGACACGCGCTCGGCCTGGACGTCGTCGCCGAAGGGGTGGACGACGACCGTGCCCTGGACCTGCTGCGCCACCTCGGATGCGACCTGGCACAGGGCCACGGCATCGCCCGACCCACCGCGGCCGCCGACGTCAAGTTCGGTGGCGACCATGTCCCAGCCACGCAGGCCAAGCCCACCCGGAACCTGGGCGCCTCGCGGCCACTCGCGTCGTCCTACGACATCCGCCTCGAGCCCGTGCGGCACGCTGACTGACACCCAGTCTCGGGGCCGGTCATTTCGGCTTGCCGGTGGTCACCCGGGAGTCGGTGCCGCTGAGCGTGATGTTGAAGACACTGGTCCGAAGGTCGTAGGTCCCCTTGAGTGTGTACGAGCACTTCTCCAGCTGGTGTTGGTTCGTTCCGCCGGTGCATCTGCCATGGCCGGTGATCGTGCCGACCCCGTCGAGCCGGGGGATGCCAAGGGTGAACGTCTCGGAGGCGGTTTGGCGGCCGTCCTTGTAGTTCGACGTCACCGTATCGGTCCCGCTGACCGGGAACGTGCTACCGCCGTAGATCCCGTCTCGGACGGCGGCCCCCTCGCCGTCGGGTGAACGCTTGACCCGATACACGTCCTCGAAGCGCAGTCCGGTGCTGCTCAGCGTCACTCCGGCCTCGACCTCGGAGAAGGGCTTCGTCCGGGCCTTCGGCACGGTGACCGCGGCCGCCGAACCGCAGCTGCCGACCAGAAACCCGATCGTCCCCAGTGCCATGACCAATGCTCTGCGCATCTGAACCTCCTGACTCGACTGTGATGTCGCCGGCCAACGGGGCGTTCCCGTGCCGGCGGTCCACCGCACGCTGCATACCCACGGCCAGTCGTGCGCAAGCGAGATGAGGCACGAACGCAGGCGGCGCTCGCGTTCCGCCAGTTGGGGCACTGGTCTATGTGCCCTCGAGCTCCTCGGAGAGCTCCAGCCATCGGGACTCGAGCGCCTGGCGTTCGGCGCTGAGCGTCGTCTGCTCCGCTGAGAGCGCCTGCAGCGCTACGGCATCCGTGGCCGCGGCGTTCATCGCGAGCTGCAATTCGGCGCCGCGCCGCTCGGCGCTCTGCAGCCGGCGCTCGATCTGGGTCAGCTCGCGGCGCACGGCCTGTCGCCGGGCACCCGGGCGGGCGGTCCTCCCCGGTGCTCCCGGGGCATTCTGCGCCGGCTCAGTGGCTCTCAGCTGCAGGTACTGCTCCACCCCGCCGGGCAGGTGGCGCAGACCGCCGTCCCCGGGCAGTGCGTACACGTCGTCACACACCCGCTCGACGAAGTAGCGATCGTGCGAGACAACCACCAGCGTGCCCGGCCAGCCATCCAACAGGTCCTCCAGGGCAGTCAGGGTGTCGATGTCCAGATCGTTGGTCGGCTCGTCCAAGAGCAGCACGTTGGGCTCGGACATCAGCAGGCGGATCAGCTGCAGGCGCCGGCGCTCGCCGCCGGACAGATCCTCGGTCAGCGTCCACATCTGCTCACCGCCAAAGCCGAAACGTTCGGCCATTGAGCTTGCGGTCAGCTCCTCGCCGGCGCTGCTCGTCGCGCGGCCACGGACCTCCTGCAGCGCCTCCAGCACCCGCAGGCCGGCGGGCAGCTCAGCGGTGTCCTGCGAGAGCTCGGCCAGCCGGACCGTAGATCCGCGCGCCACCGACCCGGAGTCGGGCGAGCGATCGCCGGCCAGGAGCCTGAGCAGGGTCGTCTTGCCCGACCCGTTGGCGCCGACGAGACCAACGCGCTGTCCGGGTCCCAGCCGCCAGGTGACGTGTGCGAGCAGGCGCCGCGCGCCTAGGGTGACCGACACGTCAACCGCATCCAGGACCATGTCTCCAAGGCGTGCGGTGGCGAAGCGCAACAGCTCCACCGCGTCGCGGGCCGGAGGCTCGTCGGCGATCAGCGCATTGGCCGCGTCGATCCGAAACCGCGGCTTGGAGGTGCGCGCCGGCGGTCCCCGCCTCAGCCATGCCAGCTCCTTGCGAACGAGTTGGCGGCGCTTGTCCGCGCGGACCGCCCCCTGCCGGTCGCGCTCGGCACGGGCCAGGACATAGGCGGAGTAGCCGCCGTCGCGCTGCAGAATATTGCCGTCGGCCACCTCCCATGTGCGCGTGCAGACGGCGTCAAGGAACCACCGGTCGTGGGTGATCACCAACAGCGTCCCGGAGCGGTCCGCCAAGAAGTGCGCGAGCCAGTTGATCCCTTCGACGTCGAGATGGTTGGTCGGCTCGTCGAGCAGCAGCAGATCCGGGGAGTCCAGCAGGGATTTGGCGAGCGCGATCCGCCGCTGCTCGCCTCCGGACAAGTTGGCGATACCGGTCTGCAGCCCGTCTGCGAATCGGGCCAGGGCCACCCCGCCCAGCAGCCCATCGAGCACCGACCGAAACGCGGGATCCCCCGCCCACTCGTGCTCGGCTCGGTTTCCGACCAGCTCCTCGCCGATCGTTCGCGCAGGATTCAGATCGGCCTGCTGGCGCACCAGCTCCAGGCTCACGGCACTGGTGCGGATCACGGCGCCGCGATCAGGCGGCTGGACCCCCGCGATCAGTTGCAGCAGCGTCGACTTGCCGGCTCCATTAGCCCCGACGACACCGATGCGCTCCCCCTCGCTGACGCCCAGGGTCACGTCGTCGAACACCGAGCGGCTGCCGTAGCCCTTGGCAACGGCGCTCAGGTTGACGAGGTTTCGGGGGGCCATGGGTCAGATGTAGCAAGTCCGGCGGGAACCGCCGGCGCCGCCGGACTTCGATTCAGGAGCGGGCGCGCGGACCGTCGGCGCAGATCGCCGTGTGTTTGTCGCCGTGTTTGTCGCGGTCGGCCTGGCGAGTCTGGGCGAGGAGGGTCAGCGGAGCCGCGTGGGCGGCCTGCGTGGAGAACGCCAGGTTGAGCAGGATGAAGGGGTAGGGGGCCCACTGGAAGCTGAAGGCAGCGGCGTTGGCGGCGATCCGCCCGAGCCCTGAAGGGCATTTCCCGGCCGCGCGGGACCGGCCCGTGGTCGAGCCGCGGTTTTCGGCATGCTTGGGAAACGATGAACACGGTTGCCCTGGTCCTGGAAGAGCGCGGACGCCCACCGGTGCTGCGCGAGCTGGCGCTCGACGCGCCCGGGGACGGCGAGGTGCTGGTGCGCGTCGCCGCAGCCGGGCTGTGCCATTCAGATCTCTCGGTCATTGACGGATCCCGCCCACGGCCGATGCCGATCGCCCTCGGCCACGAGGTCGCCGGCAAGGTCATCGCGCTCGGCCCGGGGGTGGACCGGCTGGCGGTCGACGATCACGTCGTCGCGACGTTCGTCCCCAGCTGCGGCGCGTGCGGCGCCTGCGACCAGGGCCGGCCGGCCCTGTGTGAGCCGGGCGCCGTCGCCAACGCGATCGGCACCCTGCTGGGCGGACAACGTCGCCTGTCTGACGACGCCGGGGAGGTGCACCACCATCTCGGGATCTCGGGCTTCGCCGACCACGCCGTCGTGGACCAGCACTCCCTGGTCAGGATCGACCCGGAGCTGCCGTGGGAGCTGGCGGCCCTGTTCGGATGCGCCGTACTCACCGGTGTCGGCGCGGTCGTCAACGCGGCCCGGGTCTCGCCGGGACAGAGCCTCGCCGTCTTCGGGCTGGGCGGCGTCGGGCTCGCTGCCCTGCTGGGCGGCCTTGCGGCCGGCGCCTGGCCGATCATCGTCGTGGACCGTATGCCGGAGAAGCTCGCCCTGGCCACCGAGCTCGGCGCCGCCCACGCGCTCGGCGCCGGTGACACCGTCAGCGAGCAGATCAAGGAACTCACCGGCGGCGGGGTTGAGCACGCGGTCGAGACGGTGGGCAACGCGGGCGTGCTCGCGCAGGCCTACCGGAGCACGCGTCGAGGCGGGACGACCACCACCGTCGGGCTGCCGCATCCCGACGCCGAGCTCCGGCTGCCGGCGGTCACGCTGACCGCCGAGGAGCGCCATCTGCAGGGTTCCTACCTGGGCTCCTGCGTCCCGTCGCGTGACGTCCCGCGATTCATCGCGCTGCACCGCGCGGGCAAGCTTCCCGTCGAACGGCTGCTCACCCACCGCCTGCGCCAGGACGAGCTCGTGGCCGGGTTCGAACGCCTCAGCCGCGGCGAGGGCGTTCGCCAGGTCGTCGTCTTCGACTGAGGTCAATGACGGTGGATCGCTCCGATTACCGGTCCTGGCTGACCATCCCGACACGGTGGAACGACAACGACGTCTACGGCCACGTCAACAACGTCGAGTACCTGGCCTTCTTCGACACCGCGATCAACCACCACCTGATCACCTCCGGCGCGCTGGACATCCACCGGGGAGCGGTGATCGGCCTCTGCATCGAATCGCACTGCAGCTACACGGCGCCGCTGACCTTCCCCGAGTCCGTCGAGGCCGGGCTGAGCGTCAGCAAGCTCGGCCGCACCAGCGTGCGCTACGAGATCGGGCTGTTCACGGCCGGCGATGGCGACCCCGCGGCCAGCGGGTACTTCGTCCACGTGTTCGTCGATCGCGAGACGCGGCGCCCGGTCGAGATCCCGTCACCGTTGCGAACCGTGCTCGAGGCGCTGCAGTGACCGCCTGCCGCTGAGACGGCGCTCAGCTCCCCACCCCGCCGACCAGACTTCCGATTCCGGCGGTGACCCCCATCGCCAGCACCCCCCAGCCGACCACGCGCGCCGTCGCGCGGGTCATGTTGGCCCCGCCTAGCCGTGCCCCGAGGGCTCCGAGACCCGCCAGCCCGAGCACCGTGACCACTACACACAACACGATGCGAATCCCGGACGGCGAGAGTGCCACCGACAGGACGGGCAGCACTGCCCCGACCGAGAACGAGACCGCCGACGCGCCGGCGGCCTGCAGCGGACGCGCCTGGCGATCGTTCTCCAGGCCCAGCTCGTCCCGGGCGTGAGCGCCGAGCGCATCGCGCTCGGTGAGGGCGATCGCGACCTCGCGCGCCAGATCATGGGGGACGCCGCGCCCCTCGTAGATCCCGGTCAGCTCCTCGAGTTCGTGCTCGGGGTAGGTGCGCAACTCGCGCTCCTCGACGCGCAGATCCGCCTGCTCGGTGTCGCGCTGGGAGCTGACCGAAACGAACTCGCCGGCCGCCATCGAGAGCGCACCGGCGACCAGCCCGGCGATGCCGGCGGTGACGATCGCGCTGCTCGCTGCCCCCGAGGCGGCCACGCCAAGGACCAGACTCGATGTGGAGACGATCCCGTCGTTTGCGCCCAGCACGGCCGCGCGCAGCCAGTTCGAGCGGTAGCTGAGGTGACGCTCGGCGTGTCGGTCAGTGCGCATCAGGGCTCATCAGTCCTACCAGGCATTCCAAACGCACCGCCGAGCTATTGGGCGAGCCCGAGCGCATCCAGCGTCGCGACGGCGATCTCGGCGTCCTGGGCCGGCGTGCCACCGGCGATGCCCAGGCCGCCGGCGGGCTCGCCGTCGAATACGAGCGGCACACCTCCGGTGACGTTGGTCAACAGGTTGCCGGCCGCGATCGGCAGCATCAGCTCGAGCTCTGAGGAGATCCAGCCGCTGGGCCGCCGGGTCGAGGCGGCGGTGTTGGCCTTGCGCCGGCTCGTCTCCACGCTGTGCGGCGTCGCGCCGTCGGCCCGCGCGAACGCGACCAACCCCATGGCCGGATCCACAACCGTCGCCGAGACCTTCACGCCGGCCTTCGCCCCCTCGGCGAGCGCGGTCGCGATCACGCGCAGCGCGGCGTCGGTGGTGACGATGGTCTGAGTCCAGGTGTCAAGCATGCAGGCTCTCCTCGGATTCGTGGTGGTCGGTGTCAGAGCTACCTCGGAATGCGTCGCGATAGGCCGTCGGGGTCGTTGACGTCGCGCGCGCGAGGTGCAGGCGTAGGTTGGCCGCGCTGCCCAGGCCGCAGAGGTGCGCAACCTCCTCGACGGGGAGGTCGGTTGCCTCCAGCAGCCGCCGGGCCTCGAGCAGCCGCTGGGCGTTGAGCCAGCGCAGCGGGGTCATCCCGGTCTCGGCGACGAAGTGGCGTGCGAAGCTGCGTGCCGAATACCCGGCGTGCGCGGCGAGCTCGTCGACAGTCAGCGGACGGCGCATCTCACTGATCGCCCAGTCACACGTCGCGGCCAGCATTGGCCCGCTCTCGGGCAGAGAACGCTGCATGTACTGGGCCTGTCCGCCGGGGCGGTGCAGCGCGGCCACCATCCGGCGCGAGACCGCCGCCGCCGCCGCGGCGCCGTGATCGTTGCGCACCATGTGCAGGCACAGATCGATCCCGGCCGCGATACCGGCACTGGTCAGGATCCGGCCCTCGTCGACGTAGAGAACGTCGGGCCGGACGCGGACCTCGGGGAAGCGGGCGGCGAGGTCCTCGGCGTGGTCCCAGTGCGTCGTCGCCGCGCGCCCGTCGAGCAGGCCCGCCGCGGCGAGCGCGAAGGCGCCGACGCAGACCGAGGCGACCCGCGCCCCCCGGGCGTACGCGAGGCGCAGCGCCGCCGTCACCGGAGCGGGCGGGTCATCGGTCGGCATGAACCCGGGCACGATGACCGTGTCCGCGGCCTCGATCGCGTGAAGGCCGTGATCGGCATGCAGCGTGAAGCCGGTGGTGGTGACCACCGCCCCGGGCCGCTGCGCGCAGAGCACGAACGCGTACCGGTCGCGCTCCGTGCGATGTCCGAAGACCTGAGCCGGGATCGCGAGGTCGAAGGCGACGACCTCGGGCAGGGCCAGGACGACGACGCGATGCATGGCAGGATCCTAACGGCATATGACGGTGCTGCCAGGCGTGGGCGGCGGCCGGCGCGCCAGATCGGGCCGCGTGATGTCGTGCCATCGGGC
Organism: Actinomycetota bacterium; assembly: GCA_030854125.1. GTDB lineage: Bacteria > Actinomycetota > Thermoleophilia > Solirubrobacterales > Solirubrobacteraceae > Palsa-465. The sequence goes on from JALYTU010000006.1 coordinate 14,965, forward strand.
CAAAGACAGCCCGCCGACCGGACGCAAGGCCGCAAATCAGAGCCGGCGTCTATCGTCTGTCACGAGGTTTGAGGAGGGCACCGAGCACACGCCGATCCCCGGGAGCCCAGATGACCGCCGAGACGAGCACGCCCACTGAACCGAACCGCTGGGCGGTGCTGGCACTGCTGGGAGTGGCCCAACTGATGGTCGTGCTCGACGCGACGATCGTCAACATCGCGCTGCCCTCCGCCCAGAAGGCGCTGCACTTCTCCACCGACAGCCGCCAGTGGATCATCACCGCCTACGCGCTGGCCTTTGGCAGCCTGCTGCTGCTGGGCGGCAAGCTCGGAGACCTGTTCGGCCGCAAGTGGACGTTCATCGCCGGACTGGTCGGCTTCTCGATCGCCTCGGCGATCGGCGGCCTGGCGACCTCGTTTGCGACGCTCGTCGCCGCACGGGCCCTGCAGGGACTGTTCGGCGCACTGCTCGCCCCGTCGGCGCTGTCGCTGCTGACCGTCACCTTCGCCGATTCGCCGGACCGCGCCAAGGCGTTCGGGATCTTCGGTGCGATCGCCGGCGGCGGCGCCTCGCTCGGGCTGCTGCTCGGCGGGGCACTGACGCAGACGCTGTCGTGGCGCTGGTGCCTATACGTCAATCTCGCGATCGCGGTGCCGACGGCGATCGTCGCGCTGCGCCTGCTCGTCAACCAGGCGCATCCCCAACGCCCGAAGATCGACGTGCCCGGCGTCCTGGTCGCCTCCGCGGGCCTGTTCGGGCTGGTGTACGGCTTCTCCAACGCCGAGACGCACTCGTGGACGGCGCCGGTGACGATCATCGCGCTGGCGGCCAGCATCGTGCTGCTCACCGCGTTCGTCGTGATCGAGCGTCGCACAGCGCAGCCGCTGCTGCCGCTGCACATCGTCACTGACCGCGCCCGGGGCGGGGCCTACGCGTCGATCGCGCTCGCCGGCTCCGGAGTGTTCGGCGTGTTTCTGTTCCTGACCTACTTCATGCAGCAGAACCTCGGCTTCTCGCCACTGACCACGGGCCTGGCCTTCCTGCCCATGACCGGGATGATCGTGGTCACCGCGACCACCGTCCAGACCAAGGTGCTGGACAAGACCGGCCCCAAGCCCCTGATCGTCCTGGGGATGACCTTTGGAATCGTCGCGATGGTGCTGTTCACACGGCTGACCTCGGGTGGGTCCTACGCGACCGAGGTGCTCCCGGGCCTGCTGGTGATCGGCTTCGGGATGGGCTGCATCTTCGCGCCCGCCTTCGGGACGGCCACGCTCGGAGTGGACCGCCAGGAAGCGGGCATCGCCTCGGCGATGGTCAATACCTCCCAGCAGGTCGGCGGTTCGGTCGGCACCGCGCTGCTCAGCACCCTGTTCGCCAGCTCGGCGGCGGGCTACGCCGCGTCCCATCGGGTGCTTCCCGCGGTGGCGATGGTCCACGGCTACACGACCGCGTTCTGGTGGGCGGCGGGCATCTTCGCCGTCGGCCTGCTCGTGGCCGTGCTCGTGCTCCCCGGCAGGATCGGCCCGGCCAGGCCGGCCGTCGAGGCGGCGCTCGCCACCGAGTAGTGGGCCCCACTCCCGCCCCGCCGCCGCCGCGCCGACGACTCACCGATCGGCACGAGACGATCGGACGCGCAACCGGGCCGCGGTCTCAGACCTCAGTGCCGCTGCCGCCATCGGCAGCGGCGGCGGGTCCCACACGTGGCGCTCGGACTCGGGCCACACATACGCGGGACTGCCGTCGCGGATGAGCTCGCGCAGGCCGGGATGGTCGAGCTCGCCGGCCGACCAGTCATACAGGCCGGGCAGCCGCGATCCGATCACGGCGTAGTCGAGCATCCGCTTGAGAAAGAAACGCTCGGGGAGGCTCTCGGCTCGGGCCAGCGGTTCGTGCTCGAGGTAGGCCGCGACGATGCTCGCGTTGTGCGCCCGGTACCAGGTCCGCGCTGTGGGGTCGACGATGAAGGCCATCCACAGTCCGATCGTCGGCGACGACATGTTGCCGTGCAGTCCTGCGGCGCGAGCCACCGATTCCCGCCCATCGCGCAACAGGCGCTCGTTCAGCGCTCGCCACCAGGGACTGCCGGGCGGGTCGCCAGCGACCGGGTTGAGCACGCCGCGGTCCGCCTCCCAGCGCATGAACGACATCTCCGCCCGCCGGAACGGAAGATGGTCGGGCGCCCGGCCGCTCAGCCCGTGATAGGTGGCCGCGGCCAGCGCCAGGCGGGCCGCCGGATCGTCACGGAGGCGGCGACCTCGGCCGCAGCCCAGGTGGCCGCGCTGTCTGACGAGTCGTGCACGGCAGCTATGTCATCACCTCGCCACGGCGCCTGCCATCACGGTCTGAATCAGGCGAACAGCGTCCGCTGCGCAAAGCCCGGAGCGCCCTCGAGCTCGAGCATCCGGCGCTTGGTGGCGATTCCGCCCGGGGCCGAGAATCCGTGCAGGGCTCCGTCGGCGGCGAGCACCCGATGGCACGGCACGATCACCGGATACGGGTTCGCACCCAGGGCCGCACCGACCGCCCGAGCCGCTCCGGGGTCGCCGACCGCACGGGCGATCTCGCCGTAGGTGGCCACGGTCCCAGGGTCGATAGCTCGCGTCGCCGCGTAGACGTGGCGCGGGAAGGGCTGCAGCGCGGATTCGTCGAGCCGCACGTCGCGCAGGTCCCGCGGTTCGCCGTCCAGCAGCGCGACGATGCCCCGCACCGCAGCGCGCACCGGCTCAGGCGCCGCGGCCAGATCATCGCCGCGCGTGCGAGCGAGCGCGGGGTCCCCAGGCAGCACGACGCGGGTGACCCCGGAGGACCCCCACCGGAGTCCGCAATCTCCGATGGCGGTGGCGAAGATCAACACGGCTGATGCCGATCCTATCCCCGCCTCCAGCGGCACAGCCGGCGAGGGCCGTCCCTGCGCCGCGCCCGACGTAGAGTCGTGCCGGATGAGCTGCGACGGTGCCCGATGACCGCGCCTTGGCCCACCACGGCGCCCACCACCGAGCAGATCGGTGCGTTCGCAGACGCGTCGACCCGCCCGTTCTGGCTCGATGACCTACCGATCCGGGATCCCCACCCCCGGTTGGAGGGCGTCGTCGACGCCGACCTGTGCATCGTCGGCGGCGGCTTCACCGGCCTGTGGGCCGCCCTGCACGCCGCGCGCGATACGCCCGAGCGCAGCGTGGTCCTGCTCGAGTCAGGCCGCTGTGGCGAGGCGGCGAGTGGACGCAACGGGGGTTTTCTCGACGCGTCGCTGACCCACGGCCTGGCCAACGGGTGCACCCGCTTTGCCGACGAGATGGTGGCGCTGGAGCAGCTCGGCGGCGAGAACTTCGCCGCACTGCGCTCCGATCTGGAGCGGCATGGAATCGCCGCCGACTACGAGGAGACCGGGGCGCTGGACGTCGCGCTGCAACCGCATCAGATCCGAGAGCTGGACGAGCTCGCCGAGCTGATGCGCAATTTTGGACATGAGGCCCGGCGGCTGGATCAGGAGGCCGTCCGGGCCGAGGTCGCATCACCGACCTATCTCGCGGGACTGTGGTCACCGCGCGGGACGGCGCTCGTGCATCCGGGCAAGCTGGGCGACGGGCTGCGCGGCGCGGCTGTCGCGGCCGGGGTGCAGATCGCCGAGCACAGT
>JALYTU010000242.1 GCA_030854125.1 Actinomycetota bacterium
CAGCGACCCTGGCGAGCGCGCCTGACCGACTCTATGTCGCCGAAGACGTCCTGTGTCAACCTCCTGCCGGCTGAAGGGACGTTGGCTGGCTGAGATCCGGTCGCCAGAGACCGGGTCCGGCCATTCGCTGCGTGGCGGCGAGGTCGGTGCGTGGGCCTGAGGCGGTCGGGATGGTGACGGTGATGTGGCGTTGCAGCGCGCGGTGTCGCGCCGGGTCATAGGTGGTGTGGTTGCGCCAGCATTGCCAGACAACTCGACACCACGCGCGTCCGACGGTCCGGATCGCGCGCGGGTGTTGATGGCCGCGCTGGCGGGCCTTGGCATAGAGCGTCTGTGCCCAGGGGTGCCAGTGGCGGCTGCTGTCCGCGAGCCGACAGAACGCGACTCGTAGCCGTTTGTTGCAGCCCCAGCGAAAGCCCGCGGTCTTGCGTTTCCCGGACTCCTTGGCGACCGCGGCGTGCCCGGCGTCAGCCGCGAGCGCGTCTCGGGTGGGGTAGCGCTCGCGACAGTCACCGATCTCAGCCAGCAACTCCGCGGCGGTGATCACGCTCGCTGGCGCCTTGAACAGCGAGAGGAAGATCGGACCGTTCGGGTGGGCACGGACCTGGGTTCTGATCTCCCGCTCAAGGCCCTTGATCTGCGCGTTTAGGGTCCTGACCATCGCGACGAAGCTGAGCACCAGCTGCCGGCGGGCAGCGAGCTCGATCTCACCGACGCGCCCAAGCGCAGCTGACCGGAGCTTGGTCAACAACGCCGCCGGCTTCTGCCCGCCCGAGTAGTGCTCGCGCTTGAGAAACGCCTGCATCCGTGCAACCCCAAGGCCGTGCGCGTCGGCTGGGCTGGGGTAGCGCTCAAGAAACGCGAGCAGGATCTCTGCGTCCATGTGACTAAACAGACCCAACGGCCCGGGCCAGAACCGCTCAAGCTCGGCACGGAGCTGGTTGACGACCGCCGTGCGTGTTTCGACGAGATCCTCCCGTGCCCGGGTCAACGCCCGGAGCGCCTTGGTCTGATCTGAGTCGGGCTCCAGCACCCGGAAGCGGTGACTGTCGGTGCGCGCCAGCTCACAGAGCACGAACGCGTCGAAGCGATCTGACTTGCCGCCCCCGACCCGGAACCGGTCACGCGCGGCCGCCACCTTGTTCGGATGCAACGCCAACACCCGCAGTCCCGCGTCCAGCAGTCGTTCGACCAACAACCCGTCCGGTCGCTCAATCGCGACCAACCCAACCTCAAAGCGGACCAGCGCCGCGCACAACGCCGTCAACCCGTTCTCGTCATGCACGAACGTCGCCGCGAGCACCTCGCTGCCCGCCTCGTCAGCCACGAGCACATCGTGTTTCTCTCCCGCCCAGTCGATCCCGGCGTACCTGCAAGCCATCCTCTCCTCCTGTCAGTGAGCGCACCTTCACAGCGCCCCGACCAAGAGGTACCGTTGCGGATGCTCATAGACAAGGCCCTCACATTTGGGGCTACGTCCTGTTGCCGCTCGCGGCACCTCACCACCGTCGGGACGGGCTGGTCTTTGGCAGGCCCTCCACGAAAGGGCAAGCAATCGTGGCCCTCTCCCGACGGCGGTCGAGGCAACCAAAGGATGTCCTATGAGCGATCGTGAGGAGCCAGGTCGGCGGGCGCTCGGTCTTGGGCGGACGCGTAAGCGAGCGACGTCAGCGGTGGCCTGGAGCCTTACTCGCTTTCCCAGAAAGCGCGCGTCCGAGCCTGTCGGAGGGTGGCGTCGACGACGAGCTCGGGGGCTGGCGCGTTCTATCTGTTGCAACGAGCGTCCGCGCGGGAAATCCTCCGCGGCGATGCACAAGCGCCGGCCCCGGGAGCAGCGCCGGCGCGGACGAGCGCCTCGTTAGCTCGTCGGGTTCGTGCCGCGAGCGATCGCCCCTCGAGGGCGTCAGGGCCGCAGGTGAGCGGGTTAAGCGGCTGATGGGTCAGCCGCACTGCACGAGCGCAAGGGAAGGATCCAGACCAAGCAGTGCGTCGGGTCTCCTCCACCCCGGCCCGGCTCACTCCTCTGCGCGGTGGCTGTCGCGTGAAGGTTCGGCCGCCGTGGATGATGGTGGGCGGAAGGCGGTCGAAGAGCGCGACCGTTTCGCCGGTCGCGGCCTGGGTGTCGCCTCAGATGGCTAACGCGGCTTGGTGACGGTGGTCGGGTGCCCGGGGGCATCGCAGCCCCCGGCTCCCTCGGATCCCGGCGTGACAGTCTCCCGTGACCGGTTTAGCGCCCACCCCCGCAGGGCCGACGCTGGAGAGCCAGCAATCCTCCATCTCTCGCACAGCATCGCCTATGTGATGAGTCCCCTACACAACTCCTCCCTTCGGCGTTCGTGACACACATGCTTGGTGAGGTTGTGGCTCAGCCAGACCGAGGACGTGTCCGTCGCGCACCAAAACGCCGCGTACACCACCCCGTTCATGAGCAGCAGACCGGGACGCTGCTGCTGATCGCGGGCGAAGAACGAGGTGGCTGAGTTGTTGTCGGCGTTGCCGTCCAGGCGCACCGGGAAACCCGCGCGCTCCTGCCCATTCGTGACATCGAGCGCATCCATGAACCATGCTGCGGTGCCTGAGACGTACGTCTTGTGCGTGAGATACACGGGTCAGGCGCCCCCCGCTCCGGAGGCTGCCGCGCGGGCGATCACCTGCGCCGCGAGTTTGCGGCTGGCTTCGTCGATCATCGATCCGTCCAGCATCAGGGCACCGCGGTCCGCCTCGCGTTCGCCGGTTTCCAGCGCGTCGAGGACGGCGCGGGCCCGAGCCAACTCCTCCTCGGTGGGGGCGAAGAGCTGGTTGAGCAGATCGATCTGCGTTGGGTGCAGCGCCCACTTGCCGTCGTAGCCCATGGCTCGCGCTCGCTGCGCCGACACTCGGAAGCCGTCGTGATCCTCGATGGTCAGGTAGGGACCATCGATCACCTGCAGGCCGGCAGCGCGGGCGGCGACCAGCACGCTCTCCTGCACGTACTGCCAGTGGCCTCCGGAATTCTGGCTGCCGAGCGGCAGGCCGAGTGACGCGGAGAGATCGGCGTAACCGACGATTAGGGTCTCGAGACGCGGGCTGGCCTGGGCGATCGCGTGGATGTTGCGCAGGCCGGTCGCCGTCTCGACCAGCGCCTGCAGCGCGACCGGCGCGCGCCGATCGATCTCCTGTTCGACCATCCCGGCCAGGCGATCGACGAACTCCAGCTCGCCAGGTGACTCGACCTTGGGAACGACGAGAGAACCCAGCGCGTCACCCGCACCCGTGATGACGTCGATCACATCACGGTGGCACCAAGGCGTAGCGGGGCCGTTGACGCGGACGGCAAGCGAATGCTCGCCAGTTCGGCGCCGGGCGATCACGTCGGTGACCCTGGCTCTCGCCTCAGCCTTCGCTGCCGGCGCGACGGAGTCCTCGAGATCGATCACCAACTCGTCGGCGGCGAGCGTCCGGGACTTGGCCAGCATCTTCTCAGAGGATCCCGGCACCGAGAGACAGGAGCGACGCGCCGTCACTCGCGCGAGCCTACCTTGGCGACGCGGGGCTCGCTCTAATACGCTCACGCCTACGTTCCGCAGGTGCCTGGCCATTCGGGATGCGCAGACCACCGAGGAGATGACATGCAACAGGCTGGCCAGCGGGTGCACGTCGGCGGTCCCTACTTCGAGGACTTCGCGGTCGGTCAGATGTACGCCGGCCCAGGGACGACGCTGACCGCTGGCCATGCCGCGCTTCACCAGGCGATCGTCGGAGACCGCCTGCGGCTGGTCCTCGACGACGAGCTTGCCTACGCGGTGACGGGCCGCCGTGGCTCGCTGACACACCCAAACCTCGTCTGCGATGTCTCGATCGGGCAGTCGACGGAGCCGACGTTCAGGGTGCACGGCAATCTCTTCTACCGCGGCCTAGTGCTCCAGCGGCCGGTGTTTCTAGGGGAGACTCTGCGAACCACGACCGAGGTCGTAGGACTCAAACAGAACAAGCCGCGGCACGACGGCACCGCGACCGGACTGGTGGCCTTGCGCATTCGCACCGTCGACCAGGACGGCCAGGCGGTGCTCGACTACTGGCGCTGTCCGATGATCCCGCTGCGCGAGTCCAGGGTGCAGACCGGCCACGCGGATCGCTTCGAGGCGATCCCCAGCGGGCTCGCGACGGAGGATGTCCGGGCTGCGCTTCCCGACCACTGGTCCTTCCGCACCGCGCGTGCGGAGATGCCGGGCCGGCACGGCGCGGAGCTCGTCGCCGGGACCGTTTACGAGATCGAAGGACGCGACACCGTCACCGCCGGACCCGAGCTCGCCCGCCTCACGCTGAACGTGGCCAGGACCCACACCGACGCCGGGGCAGGCGGACACGGCCACCGTCTGGTCTACGGCGGCTACACGATCTCGATCGCAGCCGCACAGGCCACTCGCGCGCTGCCCAACCTGCTGACGATCCTGGCCTGGCGCAGCTGCGAACACACGGGCCCGGTGTTCGAGGGGGACATCCTGAGCACCGAGCTGACGCTCGAGGCCGTAGAGCTTGTCGAACTGGCCGGCGATTCGTGTTCGCTTCTGGACCTGCGCGCGCTGGTGGTTGCCCACCGCGCGGACGCGCGCGAGCCTGCACCGGTACTCGACTGGCGATTCATCGGCCTGATGGCATGATGCCGCCACAGGAGAGGGGAAGAAAACGGTGAACGGCATCCTCGAAGGCATGCGGGTGATCGAGGGCTCGGCCTTCGTGGCGGCTCCTCTGGGCGGCATGACCTTGGCCCAGATGGGCGCCGACGTGATCCGCTTCGATCCGATCGGCGGCGGTTTGGACTACCACCGCTGGCCGGTGAACGACGATGACGTGTCCCTGTTCTGGCACGGGCTCAACAAGGGCAAGCGCTCGATCCAGGTGGATCTGCGCAGCCCAGAGGGCCGTGAGCTGCTCACCGCCCTGATCGCCCAGCCGGGCGAGAGCAACGGCATGTTTCTGACCAATTTTCCCGCCCGAGGCTGGCTGAGTTTCGACGCGCTCTGCGCACAGCGACCCGATCTTGTGATGGTCAGCATCGTCGGCAACCATGACGGCTCCTCCGCCGTTGACTACACCGTCAATCCCGCGACGGGCTTCCCCTGGGCCACGGGTCCGCGTCATCTAGACGCGCCGTTCAATCATCTGCTGCCGGCCTGGGATTGCATCACGGGTCAGATGGCGGTCGCCGGCTTGCTCGCCGCCGAACGCCACCGCCGCCTGACCGGCGACGGTCAGATCGTGCAGATCGCGCT
>JALYTU010000243.1 GCA_030854125.1 Actinomycetota bacterium
GTCGTCAGGCGGCACCTGGGCCGCCCCCCCGGCGTGACCCCTCCAGCGAGGCCTGGAGCGCCGCGAGGACCCGGACGACCCGCAGGCCGCTCTCCCCATCCGAGCGCGGGCGCTCGCCGCGCAAGGCGCACTGCACGAAGTGCTCGCACTCCAGACGCAACGGCTCGAGATTGGGGATCCGCGGGGAGAAGATGTCCCCGCTGCGAGTGATGTACTCGCCGTAGGTCCGCGCGTCCTCGTCAAAGCCCTTGTCGTAGACGGTCAGCTTGCGCTCGAGTTCCATGTCATCAAAGGTCGCCATGCGGCGCGATCCGACGATCGTGAAGCGGCGCTCCTTGTGGGGGTCAAGCCAGGACAGGTGCAGGTGCGCGGCCAGCCCCGACGGGAAGCGCAGAAAGCAGAACACGACGTCCTCGACGCCCGGGCGAACGTAGGCCTCGCCGTGCGCGACGACCTCGGTGGGCTCCTCGCCCGCCAGGTGCAGCACGACGGATACGTCGTGGGCGCCGAGACTCCACAGCGCGTTCTCGTCGGCGCGCAGCTTGCCGAGGTTCAGCCGGTTGCCATAGATGTAGTAGATGTCCCCGAGCTCTCCGGACTCCGCGAGCTCCTTCAGGCGCCGGATTCCGGGATGGTACTCAAGCAGGTGGCCGACCATCAGGATCCGGCCCGACGCCTGTGCGGCCGCCACGGCGCGCTCGGCGTCGGCGACCGACTGTGAGAGCGGCTTCTCGACAAAGCAGTGCTTGCCGGCCTGCAGCACCCGCACGGCGAGCTCGGCATGGGTCGGCACCGGCGTGGCCAGCGCGATCGCGTCGAGCTCGGGGTCAGCCAGCAGGGAGTCGAAGTCGTCGGTCACGCGGACGCCGGGCAGCATCGACGCGACCCGCGTGCGCGCCGCCTGCAACAGATCGCAACACACGAGCAGCTCGCAGTCCGGCAGGGCGGCGAAATTCCGGGCCAGGTTGGGGCCCCAGTAGCCGAGGCCCGCAACCCCGACGCGCAGCGGAGGCTCACTCATCGCGGCCGCAGTCTAGGTGGCTAAGACGATCGCCGCGCACGGGCTGCCTCACGGGGCCAGGAATGCGGTCATCGCGGTGACCACGCGCTCGCCGGCCCGGCCATCGCCGTAGAGCGCGGGCCGGGTGACGGGGAGCGGCCGGGTTAGCGCGGCCACGGCAGCCTCAGGGTCCAGGTCCACGAGCACGTTCCAGCCCGCCTCCACGGTCTCGGTCCATTCGGTGCTCGGCCGCATCGTCACGCAGCGGACCCCGGCCAGGTAGGCCTCCTTCTGCAAGCCACCCGAGTCGGTCAGCACCCCCTGGGCGTGACAGAGCAGCGCCGTGAGCTCGAAGTACCCCAACGGCGGCTCCAGGTGCACACCAGGCAGGGAACCCAGCGTCTCCAAGCGCCCCGCCGCCTGCAGGCGGGCCTCGGTCCGGGGGTGCAGGGGCATCACCACCGGCAGCGGGACCGCGGCCAGGACCGCGAGCAGCGCTTCCAGACGCGCGGGCGTATCGACGTTGCCCGCGCGGTGGGCGGTGGCGAGCACGTAACCGCCGGGCTCGAGGCCTCGCCCGGTGATCAGTTCAACGGACGACCGAGCCCGGGGCTGGGCAGCGAGCGCGACGTCGACCATCACATCACCGACGAGCTCACAGCGTCCCGTCACCCGCTCGGCACGCAGGTTGTCCAGCGCCGCCTGACCGGGGCACAGCAGCAGCGCCGCGGCATGGTCGACGAGCACCCGGTTGAGCTCCTCGGGCATCGAGCGATCGAACGAGCGCATACCGGCCTCGACGTGGACGACGGGGATGCCCGCCTGGGCACCGGCCAGCGCCCCAGCCAGGGTCGAGTTCGTGTCCCCGTAGACGAGGACAGCATCGGGCTCGGCGCGGGCGAGGACCGGTTCCAGCGCCGCGAGCATGCGGCTGGTCTGAGACGTGCCCGACCCCCCGCCGACCCCGAGTTGCTCGTCGGGGGCCGGGAGGCCGAGCTCGGCGAAGAAAATTGCCGAGAGGCGATCGTCGTAATGCTGCCCGGTGTGGACGAGGTGTTCGGTGTGATGCTCGCGCAGTCCCGGCGAGACGGCCGCCGCCTTGATGAACTGCGGGCGGTTGCCGATGACGGTGAGGACCCTCACCCGGCGAGCTCGGCCGCGATCCGCGCCATGACTGCCTGACCGGTCCGCCTGGTGACGGGGCCGGGGGCGGCGAAGGTGTGGCCGTCGACCGCGATGATGCCCTGCGCCTCGCGGGTCGTGGAAGCGATGAAGAGCTCGTCGGCGGCCAGCAGGCGCTCCAGCGGGCAGGACTCCTCCCGGGCGTCGGTGACCTCGAGGATCAGCCCCCGCGTGATCGAGGCAAGGATGTGGTCCGACAACGGCGGCGTGAGCAGGGTCTCACCCTCGACCCAGAAGAGCGAGCTCGTCGGGGCCTCGAGCACGCGGCCGTGCGGAGTGACCAGGATCGCCTCGTCGTAGCCCTGCTCGCGGGCGAGCCGCCCGGCCAGCATGTTGGCGCCGTAGGAGAGAGACTTGGCGCCGTCCAGGATCCGCGTCGGCGCATAGGTGATCGTCTTGCAGCGCAACAACTCGGGTGTCTCGGGAAGCTGCTCGGTCATCATCACCCGCCGGCCGCCGCGGGTGATCATCACTCGGACCAGGGCGTGGTCGGGGCCGTTGCCGGCGGCGGCGAGCAGCCGGTAGGTCTCGGCCCGCACGACCTCGAGATCGACCGGCAGACGCAGCGTCGCGCCCGTCCGCCGCAAACGCGCCAGGTGGGCATCGAGCGCGAACGGCTGCCCCTCGTAGACGCGCATCACCTCAAAGGCCCCGTCCCCACGGACGAGCCCATGATCGCTGACCGAGATCGTCGCCTCGGAGACGGGCATGATCTCCCCGTCCAGGGAGGCCAGCGAACTCGGGCCGGGTCCGCTCATGCCCGGCCGGCCCCGTTGCCGTTCTGCGCCCAGACGCCGGCGAGGCGAACGATCGTCGCGGCCGCGGCGGCCATGTCATTGACCGAGGCCCACTCGCGGACCGAGTGGTACTCGTGACCGCCGGTGAACAGGTTGGGGGTGGGCAGACCCATCTCTGACAGCTGCGAGCCATCGGTCCCTCCGCGGATCGCGGTCCGCACCGGCTCGATGCCCTCGGCTCGCAGGGCGGCCTCCGCCGCCGCCACGATCTGGGGCTCGGGCGCGATGAACGCCTTCATGTTGCGGTATTGAGTGCGGACGTCGAAGTCGGCGCGAGCGCCGGGGTGGGCGATCACTGCCTCGTCGCTCACGCTGCGCAGCAGCGCGACATGGGCCTCGAGCAGATCCTCGTCGAAGTCACGGAGGATCACCTGCAGCTCAGCGCGTCCGGCATCGCCCTGCAGGAGGTGGGGGTGGATGAATCCCTGGCGCCCGGAGGTGGTCTCGGGCGAGAGCCGGTCGGGCGGCAGGGCGGCGACGATCGCGGCGAGCACGCGCAGCGCGTTGACGAGCTTGCCGTTCGCAGTGCCGGGATGCACGTCGACGCCTCGCACGGCGATCCGGACCTCGATCGCCGAGAAGCTCTCGTCCTGGATCTCACCGATCTCCGATCCGTCGATCGTGTACGCGCAGCTGGCGCCGAAGGCCTCGATATCGAACCGGGACGGCCCGAGCCCGATCTCCTCGTCCGGGGTGAAGGCAACCCGCAGGGTGGGCCGCGGCAGCTCGGGATGGGCGGCGAGGTGGGCCACCGCGGTCACGATCTCGGCCACGCCGGCTTTGTCGTCGGCGCCGAGCAGCGTGTCGCCGCTGGAGGTGACGATGTCGTGGCCGTGCTTGCCGGCCAGCTCGGGCATGGTCACCGGATCCAGCCGCGTGTCACCCCGCGGCAGCGCGATCGCTTCGCCGTCGTAGTCCCGGTGCACGATCGGCTGCACACCGGCGCCGGGCGCGTCGGGCGAGGTGTCCATGTGGGCGATCAGGCCGATCACCGGCGCATCGGCGCCGGTCGCGGCCAGGGTGGCGGTGACGTAACCGTCGTCATCCAGAGCGGCGTCGTTCAATCCCGCGGCCTGCAGGTCGGAGACCAGCACGCGGCCGAGCACGAGCTGTCCGGGCGAGCTCGGGGAACGGCTCCGCTCGCGCGCAGCCTGAGTGTCGATACGGACGTAGCGCTCGAAGCGCTCGAGCAGGCCCGGGGCGAGCGCCCGGGCGAGCTCGGAGGTGTAGGGAGCCATCGCGCCAGTATCCCAGGACGGCACCGCGCGAGTGATTCCGCAGAGGACCGGGTAGCGCCCCAAGGGCGGCGACCGCTGTCAGCGAGCCCCATCCATCAACGTCATGACCCCGTCCCCCGCCCGCCCCCGATCGACACCACCCCCGGGCCCGGCGCCGCGGCGCCAACGGCTGCGTCGATCGGACTGCTCGGGCGAGGGCCTGACCCGAGTGCGCCGGGGCAGGGGCTTCTCGTATCGGGACATCGCGGATCGCCCGGTCGAGGACCCGGAGGAGGTCCTGCGCATGAAGGCACTAGCCATCCCCCCGGCCTGGCAGCAGGTCTGGATCTGCGCCGACCCGCTCGGCCACCTGCAGGCAACCGGGATCGACGCCGCCGGACGCAAGCAGTACCTGTATCACCCACGCTGGCGCGAGATGCAGGACCGCAAGAAGTTCGATCACATGGTGTTGTTCGCACGTGCTCTGCCCAAGCTGCGCCGGCGGATGCTCGCTGATCTCGAGGGCGACGACCTCGGCCCGGAGCGTGTCCTGGCCGGCGCCGCGCGGCTGCTCGACATCGGGCTGTTTCGGATCGGCGGCGAGAAGTACGCCGACGACGAGGGGGGTGTCGGGCTGGCCACCGTCGAGAAGGCCCATGTGACGGTGCGCGATGGCGAGATCGTGTTCGACTACCTCGCCAAAGCGGGAGTCCGTCGCGTGCAGGCGATCCAGGATCCTCCGGCGATCGCGGTGGTCAGCGCCCTGCGACGCCGACGTTCAGGCCCGACGCAGCTGCTCGCCTACAAGCAGGGTTCGCGCTGGCACCGCGTGCGCTCAGAGCAGATCAGCGAGTATCTGAAGGCGGTCATCGGGGACGAGTTCCGCGCCAAGGATTTCCGGACCTGGAACGCGACGGTGCTCGCGGCCGTGTCGGTCGCCGCCGACGGCCGGAAGGCGCGCACTCAGCGGGCCCGACGCCGAGTGATCGACGGGGCGGTCCGGGGCGTCTCGGAGGTGCTCGGCAACACCCCCGCCGTGGCCCGCCGTTCC
>JALYTU010000244.1 GCA_030854125.1 Actinomycetota bacterium
GGATCGAGGTCCCCCCGAAGAAGAAGTTGGCGTGGGTCCGGGCGATGAGGATCGTCGGCAGCGCCGCGATCGCGGCCAGGAAGAGCGCCCCCGGGAAGGTCAGCCGGGCGAGGATGCGATCGAGGAACTCGGCCGTTGGCCGGCCGGGTCTCACCCCCGGGATGAACCCGCCATATTTCTTCAGGTTGTCGGCTTGGTCCACCGGGTTGAAGGTGACCGCGGTGTAGAAGTAGGTGAAGAGGATGATCATGATGCTCTCGCCGAGCACGTAGTGCCATCCCTGCGGACTGAAGAAGCTCGCCAGGTCGGTGGCGAACCCCTTGCGGTTCTGGCCGATGATCTGCCCCACGGTGGGCGGGATCGCCATCACGCTGGCCGCGAAGATGACCGGGATGACGCCGGCCATGTTCACGCGCAGGGGCAGGTAGGTCTGCCCGCCCTGGGTCATGCGCCGGCCGATCACGCGCTTGGCGTACTGGATCGGGATCCGCCGCTGGCCCTCCTGTACGAAGACCACGGCCGCGACCGCGCCGATCGCGATGAACGGCATCATCACCTTGAACACCTGATCGGGGTTGTTCCACCAGGAGCTGACGCCGCTGGGAATGCGCGAGACGATGCTGGCGAAGATCAGCAGCGAGATGCCGTTGCCGATCCCCCGCTGGGTGATCAGCTCGCCCATCCACATCAGCAGCACCGTGCCCGCGGTCAACGAGATTACGATCAGAAAGACCTTGAACAAGGTGAAGTTGGCGATCAGCGTCGTCCCGGTCGATTTCTCAAAGCTCCGGAACAGGAACACGTAGCCGATCGACTGGGCGAAGGCCAGCCCGACGGTCAGATACCGCGTGTACTGCGTGATCCTCGCCTGGCCGACCTCGCCCTCCTTGGAGAGCTTCTCCAACGAGGGGACGACGACCTGCAGCAGCTGCAGGATGATCGAGGCCGTGATGTAGGGCATGATGCCCAGCGCGAAGATGGCGATCCGGCCCAGCCCCCCGCCCGAGAGCAGGTTGAGGAGACCGAGGATGTTGCTGCCGCCGAAGTTCTTCTCGATCGCGTTGACAGCCTGAGAGTTGATGCCCGGCGCCGGGATGTGCGTCCCAAGCCGGTAGAGGGCGAGGATCCCGGCGGTGATCAGGATCTTCTTGCGGATGTCGCCGATCCTGAACGCTCCGAGGATCGTGGCAATCACGCTTCGGCCCTCAGCCTTCGATCAACTGGCAGGTACCGCCGGCGGCTTCGATCTGCTCGCGCGCGGAGCGGCTGAAGCCGTGAGCGTGGACCGTCAGCGCCTTGGTGAGCTCGCCACGGCCGAGCACCTTGACCGGTATGTTGCGGCGCGTCGCCAGGCCCTTGGCGTTCAAGGTCTCCACGCCCACCGAGTCCCCGGCGTCAAACCGCGCCTCGAGATCCTCGAGGTTGACCGGCTGCGTGTGGGTCCGGAAGGGCTCGAACGGCATCGACTTCTTCATGTGCGGGCCGCGCAGCTTGCGCATCCGCATGTGAATCGGCATCTGGCCGCCCTCGAAGCGGGCCCGCGACTTGGATCCGGCTCGTGAGCCGTAACCCTTCTGGCCGCGGCCGGAGGTCTTGCCGGTGCCCGAGCCCTCGCCGCGGCCCACGCGCTTACGCGGCCGGCGCGAGCCGGGGGCAGGCTTGAGATTGTGCAGCCCGATGCGCTCCGGGTTGGGCTTGCGCTCTTCCTTGGGCGTGCTCATGACTCGCGCACCTCGACGAGATGGCGGACCTTGTGCAGCATCCCCCGGATCTGCGGCGAGTCCGAGACCTCGACCGTGTGCCCGATCCGGCGCAGACCGAGTGACCGCAGCGTGTCGAGCTGGCTCTTGTCGCAGCCGTTGCGGGACTTGCGCTGGGTGACGTGCACGACGCTCATGACGTGCTGGCCACCTCGGGTTCGGGCTGGAACTCGGGGGTCTTGACCGCGTCGGCCGTGCCGTCAGCTGACTCCGAGGTCAGGCCGAGCACCTGGTTGATCGACAGGCCGCGCAGTTCGGCGACCTCATCGGGGGTACGCAGCGACTCCAGCCCCGCCATCGTCGCCTTGACGAGGTTGATCGGATTCTGGGAGCCCAGGCTCTTGGAGAGGATGTCGTGGATGCCGGCGAGCTCGAGCACGGCGCGGACGCCGCCGCCGGCGATCACCCCGGTACCGGGCGAGGCGGGCTTCAAAAAGACCCGGCCGGCTCCGAAGACGCCGGTGGTCTGATGGGTGATCGTGGAGCCGTGCTTGGGCACGCGATACAGGTTCTTCTTGGCCCGCTCGACGCCCTTCTGGATCGCCACGGGGACCTCGTTGGCCTTGCCGTAGCCGATCCCGACGACGTCGCGCTCATCGCCCACCACCACGAGTGCAGTGAAGGAGAAACGGCGCCCGCCCTTGACGACCTTGGCGACGCGGTTGATTTCAACCACGCGCTCCTGGAGGTCCAGGCCGGCGGAACTGACTGTGCGATCTCGAGCCATGAGTGAATGAGCCAGGGTAGCGGGGTTCTAGAAGTGAAGGCCGGCTTCACGGGCGCCGTCGGCGAAAGCCTTGACGCGTCCGTGGTACTGGTAGCCGCCGCGATCGAAGACGACGGTCTCGACGCCGGCCGCCTTGGCCCGCTCGGCGAGCACGCCGCCGGCCTTGGCCGCCTGAGCTGCGCCGGTCAGGCTGCGCAGGTCGTCCTCGGTCCAGTTGACGGCCGCCAGCGTGCGGCCGTTGTCATCGTCGATGAGCTGTGCGGAGATGCCGCGATTGGATCGGAACACGGAGATCCGGGGCCGCTCGGCCGTCCCGCGCACCTTCGCGCGCACACGACGCCGGCGCTTGAGCCGCCGCTCCGGACGGGTGAGAACAGTCATGCTCGCTTACCAACCTTCCGGGCGACGTATTCGCCCTCGTAACGGATGCCCTTGCCCTTGTACGGCTCTGGCTTGCGCTGCTTACGGATGTACGCGGCCGTCTCCCCCACCTGCTGCTTGGACGCGCCGCGCACGACGATCCGGGTCGGCATCGGGACCTCGAACTCGATCCCGTCGGGAGCCTTGACCGGCACCGAGTGCGAATAGCCGAGGGCGAGCTCAAGGTCGCGGCCGCGCAGCGCTGCGCGGTAGCCGACGCCCTGGATCTCCAGCCGCTTCTCGAAGCCGGCAGTGACGCCCTCGACCATGTTGGCGACCAGCGTCCGGGTCAGCCCGTGCAGGGACCGATGCTCGCCGCGATCGGTTGGTCGGGTGACGAGGAGCTGCTCGCCGTCCACGCCATCCTGGCGCGGAGCCCGCGCGACCGTGATGTCGCGGTGAATGCGCTCGGTGAGCTCGCCCTTGGGACCGTTGACGGTCACGCGCTCGGGCTCGATCGCGATGGTTACCCCAGAGGGGACGGAGATGGGTTGTCTGCCGATTCGGGACATTGATTGCTCGTGTGAGGGTTACCAGACCTGGGCCACGACTTCGCCACCGACGCCCTGCTGGCGGGCCTCGTGGCCGGTCATGACACCCTTGGAGGTCGAGATGATCGCGGTGCCCATACCGCCCTGGATGCGGGGGATGTGGGAGTGGTCGACGTAGGTTCGCTGGCCGGGGCGCGAGATGCGCTTCATGCCGGAGATCACGGGGCGGCGCTCGCTCGTGTACTTCAGCGTGACGGTCAGCTGCTCGCCGGGGCGCCCGGGCTCGGGCGGCTGCACCGAGTAGCCCTCGATGTACCCCTGCTCCTTGAGGATTCGGGCCAGCTCGCGCTTCAGGCTCGAGGAGGGGATCGCCACGTCGTGGTGCTGGGCCTTGGCGCCGTTGCGCAGCCGGGTCAGGAAGTCCGCCACAGGATCGGTCATCGCCATGTGATCACCAGCTCGATTTCGTCATGCCGGGCACGTAGCCGTTGTGGGCGAGCTCGCGCAGGCAGATCCGGCACAGGCCGAACTTGCGGTATACGGACCGCGCGCGGCCGCAGCGGCGGCAGCGCGTGTAGCCCTGGGTCTTGTACTTCGGCGTCCGCTGCTGGCGGACTCGCTGGGAAGTCTTTGCCACGGTGCTCCTTCTCAGGCCTGGGTGATTGCTGTCGCGGCGGGCCGGCCGTCCTTGGTGAACGGCATCCCCATCGCCTCGAGCAGCGCGAACGACTCGGCGTCGCTGGCCGCGCTGGTGGTGATCGTGATGTCGAGGCCGCGGACCTGATCGATCTCGTCGTAGTCGACCTCGGGGAAGATGATCTGCTCGCGCACGCCGAGCGAGTAATTACCACGGCCGTCGAACGAGCGGGGATTGAGCCCCCGGAAATCACGGATCCGCGGAATCGCGACCGACACCAGTCGGTCCAGGAACTCGTACGAGCGCTCGCCACGCAGGGTCACAGCGACGCCGACCGGCATGCCCTCGCGCACCTTGAACTGGGCGATTGACTTGCGCGCGCGGCGGATGTTCGGCTTCTGGCCGGTGATCGTCCCGAGCTGGTCGGCGGCGGCATCCAGGACCTTTGAGTCCTGCTTGGCGTCGCCGCAACCCATGTTGACGGTCACCTTCTCCAAGCGTGGCGCCTGCATGATGCTCGAGTACTGGAAACGCTCCACGAGCTTGGGTCGGATCTCTTCGAGGTATCTGGTTTTGAGTCGTGCTGTGGCCATGTCAGTAGTTCTCGTTCTCTGCGCTAGTCGAGCCGGGAGCCGCTGCGCTTGGCGATGCGCAGCCGCTTGCCGTCGGCGATCTCAATGCCCACACGAGTGGGTTTGCCGTCCTTGGGGTCGATCAGCGCCACGTTGGAGACGTGGATCGGTCCCTCGCGCTCGATCACGCCGCCGGCCTGCTGGCCGCTGGCGGTCTGGGTCGGGCGCTGGTGACGCTTGACGATGTTAAGGCCTTCGACGTAGACCCGCTCCTTCTTGGGGTCCGTGCGCAGGACCTTGCCGGTCTTGCCGCGATCCTTGCCGCTGATCACGATCACCTCGTCGTCGGTCCGAATCCGCGCGGGCATCAGATCACCTCCGGAGCCAGCGAGACGATCTTCATGAAGTTGCGCTCGCGCAGCTCGCGGGCCACGGGTCCGAAGATGCGGGTCCCGCGCGGATTGTTCTGCGCGTCGATCAGCACGGCCGCGTTCTCGTCAAAGCCGATGTAGGTGCCGTCATCGCGGCCGTAGGACTTGCGGGTCCGCACGACGACCGCGGTCACAACCTCGCCCTTCTTGACCGAGCCCTGCGGGGTCGCGGTCTTGACGGTCGCGGTGATCGTGTCCCCCACGCC
>JALYTU010000245.1 GCA_030854125.1 Actinomycetota bacterium
GCGGATCGGAGTCTCCGCCGAGCACGACCACTACAAATGGTGGGCGCTGTCCTGCACGTCGCTGGGCATGCTGCTGGCGACGATCAACTCCGGCACGCTGATCATCGCCCTCCCCAACCTCGAGCGCAGCCTCCACACCAGCCTGCTCGAGCTCGTCTGGGTCATCCTCGTCTACATGATCGCCTCGACCGTGCTCGTCTTGACAGCGGGGCGGTTGTCGGATCAGTACGGCCGCAAGAAGGCCTACGTGGGCGGCTTTTTGCTGTTCGCCGCCGCCTCGCTCGGTGCCGGCTTCTCCGGCAGTGGCACCGAGCTCATCCTGTGGCGGATCCTGCAGGGGGTCGGCGGTGCGTTCCTGTTCGCCAACTCGGCCGCGATCGTCACCGACGCGTTCCCCAGGGAGCAGCTTGGTCTGGCGATGGGCACCAACACGATGGTGGCGGCCGTCGGCCTGGTTATCGGCCCGGTGCTCGGCGGCGCGCTGGTGGCGATCAGCTGGCACTGGGTGTTCTGGTTCAACGTTCCCTTCGGGATCGCGGGCAGCCTGTGGGGCGCGTTCATCCTGCACGAGGTGCCCGGCCGCTCGGAGGACCGGTCGTTTGACGTGCTGGGCACGATCACCTTCCTGATCGGGCTCACCGGCCTGGTCTACGGAATCTCCAAGGGCGGGATCGAGAGCTGGGGCTCGACCCCGGTGATCGGCTCGCTCGTGTTGGCCGCCGTGTTCCTGCCCGCCTTCGTGCTCGTCGAGCGCCGCCACAAGGCGCCGATGCTCGACCTGTCGATCTTCCAGAGCCGCCTGTTCGCGACCGCCTCCGGAGCGGCGTTTGCCAACGGCCTGTCCCGTTTTGCGCTGATGTTTGTGTTCGTCTTCTACTTCCAGGGTGTGCAGGGCAATTCGCCGCTCCTCGCCGGCGTCAAGCTGGCCCCGCTCGCCGTCGGCATGCTGATCGCCTCGCCGCTCGCCGGCGTCTGGGCCGATCGGCGCGGCTCGAGGACGCTCGCCGTGCTCGGGATGCTCGTCACCGCGGTCGGCCTGGCGCTGATGACGACGCTCGGCCGTCAGACCAGCTACGTGTGGCCCTGCCTGTACATGTTCATCGTCGGCGTCGGGTCGGGCATGTTCAACTCGCCCAACACCGCGGCGATGATGGGTACGGTCGCTCCCCATCGTCGTGGCATCGCGGCCGGCGCACGCGTGCTCGTCCAGAACACGGGTGCGGTCATCTCGATTGCCTTTGTGCTCGCCGTGTTGACGTCCTCGGTGCCCAAGAACGTTCTCTTCGCCGTCTTCTCGGGCGTGGCCAAGCACATCTCCACCGCTCAGCTGACACCGTTCATCGCCAACATGCACATAGCTCTGTGGTGCCTGGCCGCGGTGTCGCTGATCGGCGCGGCGATCTCGGCCGCGCGGCCCAAGGACGTCAAGCTCTCGGCGCCGGCCCGGGAGCCGCACGCGGTGGCGTCATGAGCGCCACCGCCCCGGCGGCGCCGCGGACGGTCCGGATCGGTGAGCTCGCCGAGCTCACCGGTACGACCCCGCGAACGATCCGCTACTACGAGGAGATCGGCTTGCTGGGCTCCGCGCAGGACCGCACCCAGGGCAAGCACCGCGTCTACGCCGAGGCCGACGTGCAGCGGCTGCGCGAGATCGTGCGGCTTCGCGACCTCCTCGGCCTGTCCCTGGAGCAGCTCTCCCAGCTGTTGGAGGCCGAGAGCGCCCGCGCCCACCTGCGCCAGGAATACCGCCAGACCGAGGCCCCCGCGCAGCGCCGGCGGATCCTCACCGAGCTGCAGCGGCACATCGGGACCCAGCTCGAGCTCGTCACCGGGCGGCTGACCCAGCTCGGGGAGCTGCGCGACGAGCTCGAGGCCAAGCAGACGCTCGTCAAGCAGCGGCTGCGCGAGAACGCCGCGCGATGAGCGTCGCCGTCGCCGGGCGGACCGATGTCGACCGGCGGGCGATGGCCACGCTCTCGGCCGGGCACCTGTTCACCGACCTGGCCCAGGGAGCAATCCCCGCACTGCTGCCGTTCCTGATCGCGCGCGATCACCTCAGCTATGCGAGCGCGTCAGCGCTGATCCTCGCCGCGACCATCTCGAGCTCGGTCATCCAGCCGCTGTTCGGCCACCTCTCGGACCGTCGCTCGCTGCCCTGGCTGATGCCGATCGGCCCAGTGATCGGCGGGATCGGGGTCGGGCTGGTCGGGCTGGCGCCCAGCTACGGGCTCACCTTCGCCGCCGTCGTGCTCTCCGGGCTGGGCGTGGCCGCCTTCCATCCCGAGGCGTCGCGCTTTGCCAACTACGTCTCCGGTGAACGCCGCTCGAGCGGAATGAGCCTGTTCAGCGTCGGCGGCAACATCGGCTTCGCGGTCGGGCCGATCCTCGTCACGCCGCTGGTGCTCATCTTCGGCCTGCACGGAACGCTCTTCCTGATCATTCCGACTCTGCTGATGGGCGCGATCATCGCCCGTGAGCTGCCGCGGCTGGTCAGCTTCCGGATCGCCCCGGCCGACGATCCCCGCGTGTCGGGCGCGGAGCCCGATGCGTGGCGACCGTTCGCGTTGCTGGCCGCCGTGATCTCCCTGCGCTCGGTCGTCTACTTCGGCTTTGTCACCTTCCTGCCGCTGTACTTCATCCACGTCCTGCACACCTCAAAGGCGATCGGCAGCGCGGCCCTGACCGCGATGCTGATCGGCGGCGCGATCGGCACCATAGTCGGCGGTCGCGCCGCGGACCGGTTCGGGCGTCGGAGCGTGCTGCAGACCTCGATGCTGATCCTGCCCGGGTTGATCGTCGCGTTCCTGCTCAGCGGCCCGGCGCTGGCGATGGTGTTCGCCGCGCTGGCCGGCGGAGTGACGATCGCCACCTTCGCGGTCACGATCGTGATGGGTCAGGAGTACCTGCCCGGCCGAATCGGCGTCGCCTCCGGGGTGACGATCGGGCTCTCGATCGGCCTCGGTGGGGTGGGGGCGCCGCTGCTGGGTCTGCTCGCCGACGCGCACGGCCTGCGAGCGGTGTTCGAGGTTGTGGCCGTCTTCCCGCTGGCGTGCCTGCTGATCGCGCGGCGCCTGCCGCTGCCGGGGGCCGACGATTCGCCGAGTCGGCCCATCCCGGCGTCACCCGCAGCAGGAAAACGGCCGCTCAGCACGTAACCAGCAGGTGTCGGCGCGGTACTGTCAGTGCCGACGCCGGTCCGTGGTGAGGCCCAACGCGACCGTCGCTTCGCGCCCCGCGAGCACGCCCGGCCGTCTCTCTCCCGTGACCCTTCTGCATCGCCATACCCTGCGCCTGACTCCGCGCGCCGCCGCCCTCGTCGCGGGGCTGATCGGCGTGATCAACGTCGGCTCGGCCCTGACCCCCGGCATCCGCTGGCGCGGGCATCTGCTGCTCGACGTCGAGCCTGTCGAGGCCGTACGGCTGTTTCACGCCTTCGCGCTGCCGACCGGCCTGGCGCTGCTGCTCGTGGCCCCGTATCTGGCCAAACGCCGCCGGCGGGCGTGGCAGGTGGCGGTCGTCCTGATGCTCGTGCTCGGCGGCCTGGACCTGCTCAAGGGCCTGGATTTCGAGGAGAGCCTGATCACCTGGGGGGTGGCGGCGCTGCTGAGCCGGTCACGAGCTGCGTTTACCGTGGACCACGACGAGCTGACCTTGCGCTCGGCCGTCTGGCGGGTTCCGCTGTTGGGCGCGATCGCGCTGGCGGTCACCGCGCTGGCCGCATGGGCCTCGGAGGGGCATCCTTCCTTCAGTTCGGTGATGCGCGAGACGGGCGACCTGCTGCTGTGGCGCAGCGGCCCGATCCACTTCCATCACCAGGCGTTTCTGTTTCATCACCGGTTCGTGTGGCTGCCTCTGAGCGTCCACTTCGTCGAACTTGGGACGCTGCTGGCCATCGCCTACGTGGTGTTCCGCCCGCTGGCCGGCCCCAAGGCACTGCCCGGTCCGAGCTCACGCCGCGCAGCCGCCGACCTGGTGCGCGCCCACGGCACCGACACGCTGTCGTTCTTCAAGCTGCGGGAGGACAAGCACTACTTCTTCGGCCGCGACGGCCACGCGTTCGTCGGCTACCGGATCGAGAACGGGGTGCTGCTGCTCTCCGGCGACCCCGTCGGGCCACAGGCGGCGTTCGCGCCGCTGCTCGCCGAACTGCACGCATTCGCCGCCGCGCGGGGGCTCAAGCTTGGCGCGGTTGGGGCCTCCAGCGCGATGTGTCCGCTCTACCGGGAGCTGGGGTGCCGATCGATCTACCTCGGCGACGAGGCGATGCTCGACCTGACCAGCTTCTCGCTGCAGGGCCGTCCGATCCGCAAGGTGCGTCAGTCGGTCAGCCGTCTGCAGAAGGCCGGTTATACGGCCGAGCTGCACCGGGCCTCGGCGCTGGACGCTGAGACCACGGCCGCGGTGCAGGACGTGCTCGAGCGCGGCCGCGAGGGTGCCCCCGAGCGTGGTTTCTCGATGGCAATGGACACGATCGACGGCGCCCATCGCGATCAGACGCAGATCCTGCTGGCGCGCGATCGCGCCGGCACGGTGCGGGGCGTGCTGCACTTCGTGCCGTGTTACGGACGTCCGGCGATGTCGCTGTCGTTCATGCGCCGCGATCCCGACACCCCCAACGGCCTGACCGAGTTCCTCGTGGTCAAGGCGGCCGAGCTGCTCGCCGAGCGCGGGGTGGAGGAGATGTCTCTGAATTTCGCCACCTTCGCGAAGTGGATGCACAGCCCCGCGAACCCGATCGAACAGGCGCTGGGCAAGCTGGTCACGCTCGGCAATCCGTTCTTCCAGATCGAGAGCCTGTACCGCTTTAACGCCAAGTTCTTCCCTCGCTGGGAGCCGCGCTACCTCGTCTATGAGGGCACCTTCGGGCTGCCGCGCGCCAGCCTGGCCGCGATGTGGGCTGAGGGCCAGCTGCCCAAGCCGGGCCTGCCGCACCGGCGCGGGGACACGCACCGCGCATCTCGACGGGCTGGCACGCTAACCTCCGTGTAACGCCGCCGGCTTCGCCGGGTCCCATGGGCCCGGCGCCGTGTCAGCGGTGCCGTTTCATTCTCGCGACGCAGGTGTCGTCGCGCCGATAGCTTCGCGGCCCTCGGCCGGATTCCCGGTTTCATGACCAGTTCTCATCGACACTCTCACCACGTGCCGCCCGCAGGCCGTCCGCGAGCGACGACGACCACCGGGGTCCTGTGGTGTCGCTGAGCGCCGCCCCCGGCCCCGCCCCCCCCCCCGCCCCC